>JAZLDZ010000001.1:0-12309 GCA_045615025.1 Candidatus Nanosyncoccus sp.
CACTATTCTCGCGCCCGACTCATATTTTGTTTATTATCCAACAATAACTTTGACAAAAAATCCTACTACTTCTAATCTTTACGAACTTTTAGACGCAGACGATAGCGTTATCGATTCTCTTAATCTTCCGCATGGCCAGAAAAAATCTACCAGCCTTGCTTTAACGGGTAAAGCTGCTGATGGCTCAAATCTTTGGCAAATTACTTATGCACCAACTCCAGGAAAGTCTAACATCTATCAAGAATATCGCACTTGTCCCGTCGGCAAGGTAATAAATACTACGACCGGCAACTGTGTTAGTGCCACCACACTTGACACCGTCGAAAAGGACTGCCCAGCAGGAAAGTACAGAAACCCTGCTACCGGTCGTTGCAAATCCTACGATAGCGAAGATAGTTCCGAGCAAACACCCTGCAGAGAAGGTTACGAAAGAAATCCCGAGACTAACCGTTGTCATAAAATCAAACAAAACAACGGTGCTGACTATCCGCTCGTTCCTATTACTGACGCCGCAGACAACACGAGCTTCATTGCGATCTGGGCTTTAATCGGTATTCTTGCTCTTGGTTTTACCTATGTTATATTCCAATTCCGCCGCGACATCTACTATGCCATCCGCCGTATATTTAACAAACTAAAACGATAATCAAAAGAGTGCTTAGCTAGCACTCTTTTGATGATCTCGGAAGCCGATTATTGATTATTTATCGACTACTTCACCCTCAACCGCATCGTCATCTTTTGAGTCAGATTTCTTATCGGAAGAATCGCTATCCTTCTTTTTGTCATCGCCAGTCTGCTGATACATCTTAGCGCCGATTGGCATCAGTTTCTCGGAAAGATCAGTTGCAGCTTTTTCTAGCTCGTCCTTGTCAGCGTCTTTGTTGTCAAGCACTTTCTTCGCAGTTTCAACAGCTTCTTTAATAGTCTTTGCATCATCATCAGAAATTTTGTCTTTATAATCTTTTGGCATTTTTTCTGCTTGATAAATTGCATTCTCTAGTTTATTGCGGGCATCAATGCTTTCACGTTTCTTTTTATCTTCTTCGGCGTGTTCCTCGGCCTCGTGCGCAGCTTTCTCAATATCTTCTTTGCTCATGTTGCCAGAGTTTTGAATCGTAATCGACTGCTCCTTACCGGTGCCTTTGTCCTTTGCGGTTACATTTAGGATGCCGTTCGCATCAAGGTTAAACGTCACCTCAATTTGTGGAATGCCACGTGGTGCTGGTGCAATTCCGTCAAGGATGAAACGGCCAAGCGACTTATTGTCGGCGGCCATTTCGCGCTCGCCTTGGAGTACATGAATTTCTACCTGTGGCTGGTTATCAGCAGCAGTAGAGAACACCTCGGATTTAGAAGTTGGGATCGTAGTATTACGTTCAATCAATGGCGTGCGCACACCGCCCATAGTTTCAATACCAAGCGTAAGCGGAGTCACATCAAGAAGCAAAACATCTTTCACGTCGCCCTGAAGCACGCCACCCTGGATTGCTGCACCTACGGCAACAACCTCATCTGGGTTTACTCCCTGCATTGGGTCTTTTCCGAAAATTTCTTTTACTTTTTCAACTACGGCTGGCATACGAGTCATACCACCCACCATCACAACCTCGTCAATATCAGAAGCCTTGAGTTTCGCATCCTTCAATGCTTTTTCAACTGGCCCAGCTAGTCTATCGAGAAGTGGCGCAACCAATTCTTCTAGCTTTGCGCGGGTAAGCGTATGCTCAAAATGCTTTGGACCATCCGCATCGGCAGTAAGGAATGGAAGATTAATATCTGTCGAAGTCGCAGAAGACAATTCTTTCTTTGCTTTTTCAGCCTCGTCTTTGATGCGCTGCATGGCGGCTGCATCATCACGAATATCAACTCCGCTTTCCTTCTTAAATTCATCAATTAAATAATTTACAATCAAATTATCGAAGTCCTCACCACCAAGGTGCGTATCGCCATTAGTAGATTTTACTTCAAAGACGCCGTCGCCAAGTTCGAGAATGGAAACATCAAACGTACCACCACCAAGGTCAAATACCGCGATTTGTTCGTCCTTCTTAGATTCAAGACCATAAGCAAGTGCTGCTGCGGTTGGCTCATTAATAATACGCTTTACTTCTAGGCCGGCAATTTTACCAGCATCTTTTGTAGCTTGACGTTGTGAATCATCAAAGTAAGCAGGAACGGTAATAATTGCTTCAGTTACTTTTTCGCCTAAGAATGCTTCTGCATCAGCTTTGATTTTAGAAAGTACCATTGCAGAAATTTCTTCTGGCGTATATTCCTTTCCATCCATTTCTACTGCTACAGAACCACCTTTTTTGACGATTTTGTAAGGCA
The DNA here is from genome assembly GCA_045615025.1 of Candidatus Nanosyncoccus sp. Taxonomy (GTDB): domain Bacteria; phylum Patescibacteriota; class Saccharimonadia; order Saccharimonadales; family Saccharimonadaceae; genus Nanosyncoccus. The sequence continues at coordinate 2,335 of JAZLDZ010000001.1, forward strand.
TGATATCAAGATCGCGTTGCACTTCTTTGTCGTCGAATTTGCGACCAATAAGGCGCTTAATACCATAAATTGTATTTTTTGGGTTAGTCACACGCTGACGTTGAGCGACCTTACCAACTAGACGCTCGCCTTTTTTAGTTACAGCGACCACAGATGGTGTAGTTCTATCACCTTCCGCATTCGTAATTACCTCCGGCTTTCCAGCCACCATGTACGCAAATGCTGAGTTTGTCGTACCAAGGTCGATGCCAATAATTTTGCTCATTTTTGCTCCTTTCATCTAGCTTTTAATAATCGGCTTTAGAGTTGAACTTTAGCACTCTCATCATCCGACTGCTAATTCTTACCTCCATTCTAGCAAATTAGCACTCTCATGTCAAGAGTGCTAATACAGAGGTAGACCAAATAAAATATGCAGTCAGTAGTAACTTTAAACCCTTGGAATCAGTTATTTTCTTGCTTTCCGTACCGGAAATGCTAGCACTGTCCCAATCACACCACCCACTAGTGCCACAATCATATCAAACATTGTATCTGCAATTCCCGGTGCGATTAATTCTTGCATATGTAGTCCAGCAATTTGATCTGCAGAAAATTCAAAGCATTCCCAAAGCACGGCAACAAGCGCTACAAATGCCATCGAAAACAGTGCTTTAAACCACATTTGATCTGGTTTTCCAGATGCCTGATCGATAATTTCTCTTGCTCCAAATGCCGTCAGTACGCCCGACAAAGTATGCACGATTTTATCGAATGGATAAATAATTTTATAAACATCAAAATCAATTCCCATCACCATCGCCGGAATCAAAAACAAAAGGTACGCTAATTCGAATCTTTTAGAAACTTTTATTTTAAGCAATCTCAAAACATCCATCACAAACGGCAATCCCATCGTAGCAAGGTAGCTCCATATTTTCGGAAAATTTGTCCCCGGGATAAAATGAATAATTGCCAGTACTGCACCAGTTATGACGATGCCAATTTTTAAGAGATTGATTAGCTTTTTCATATCTTATATGTTATCATATACTCAATAAATATTTAAGGAGTTTTTTAGCATGGATCGTGTATCTATGAAGGCTCACGCCAAAGAGCGAATTCAAGGTAAGATACTTACCCTTTTGGCAATCTCTCTCATTATTGGTTTAGCTACTGGTGCTGCCGAATTCATTCTCGGGCCAATTGGTTCTATCGCAGTATTCTTGATTACAGGCGCAATTACTTATTCCCAAAGTTTTATTTTTCTCGGTGTTACGAACAAATCCCGTATGCCAAAAATAGAAGATTTAGCTGAAGGTTTCAAGGGTGACAATTTCTTGCGTACGCTCGTTGCCTATCTTCGCTATGCAATCTTCACTTTCCTTTGGAGTTTGCTATTTCTCATTCCAGGAATCATCAAAAGCATCGCATATTCCCAGATGTTTTATTTGATGGTAGAAGATGAAGATCTTGACCCTGCAGATGCGCAGAAACAATCTATGGAACTTATGGAAGGTCACAAATGGGAATACTTCGTCCTTCTTCTTTCCTTCTTCCCATGGTTCCTTCTCTGCATCGTCACGCTTGGCATTGCATCTATTTATGTTTCACCATATGTCCAGACTACACTTGCTGAATATCACGTTCGCTTAGTAAACGGCGGAAAGGTTGCAGCCAAAGAAGCAAAAGTCGTTAAATCAAAAGCTGCAAAAACTACAGCCAAATCAACCAAAAAATCGACCAGTAAAAAGTCGACCAAAAAGACTACCAAGTAATAATTGCGAGAGTCTCACGGCGCTGTAATTTCGGCGCCGTTTTTTGTTGCCTTATCCATTCATCTACCGCACGCGCCACTCCAGGAAGCTGTGGATTGTTATAGTCATGTACGAGAATAGTTCCATCGTGGTTTATTTTCGGAGTAACTAGTTCAAGCGACGTCTTGATTGATTTATACAAATCTCCATCCAAAAATGCAAACGATATTTTTTCTGGTACGTCATTTTCTGGATCAAGGTTTTCAAAAAAGTTTTTTCGAATCCGCGGAACATGAAGCCCGGCTTTTTTGAACCTCTCTACCACCTCTCGTTTCGTAACTAGTAGCTCCCCCTCCCGAAAACTATCACCGGCAACCGATGCATCCTCAGTCGTGCGTGAAGGCAGACCCTCGAACGAATCATAAATCCAAAGTCGCGCTAAAGAATCCGGAAATTCTCGCTCTAGGACTCGCTCTATGAGAAGGGAAGTATCACCACGATAGCACCCAAATTCAACAATGTCACCAGAAACCTTGCGCGTGATAATCTCGCAAAGTTCTGACAAAATTACAGCGGTCTCGTTCTCCGAGACCTGCTGTAAATAATCTTTTGTTCGTGTTTTCGCCAAGCTACTTCCTGTTTTTTGCCGCGGCATCATCTAGTTCATCACGACTTACTTCGCCATCATTATTAGCATCAAGAATTGCACCAGCACGGCGAATCATTTCTTCACTTTCGTCGGTACGAATTACCCAAACCGGCTTACTTCCGTCAGCTGCGATATTGGTATGTCTCTCCGGCATATCGGCGACATTCTTTTTCTCATCAATCGCAAGCCCGAGGTAGTTAAGCTTCTGCGATACCGTGCGACGAATCTCGTCCGAACGCTCGCCGATTGTTGCGGTAAAGACAATTGCGTCAACTCCGCCAAGGCTTGCCGCCATCTGTCCAATTAGGCTCTGGACTTTATAAACATACATTGCATGCGCAAAGGTTCCACGCTTATCTCCCTCATCACGCAATCTTAAGATTTCGCGCATATCATCGGTCTGTCCAGAAACGCCCTTAAGTCCACATTCTTTGTTTAGGTATTTCTCAATCGATTCATCACTTTCAAATTTCAAGTAATGCTTAATTGCAAGTGCCGCAGCCGGATCAATATTGCCGCATCTTGTTGCCATCATTAATCCTTCGAGTGGAGAATAGCCCATTGTCGTATCGAGTGATTTGCCCTCAAACACAGCAGTAATGGAAGATCCAGAACCGAGGTGGCAAACGATAAGTTTCTGCGGTAAGATATCCTGTTTTTTCATGTATTGTACAATCGCACCAACCGAAAGCCCATGATAACCGAATCTTTTAATATCAGCTTTGTCGGCAATTTCCGTATCAAAGGCATAGTACTTCATTAAATCTGGACGATCAGCATGGAATGAGGAGTCAGAAATTGCGATTACTGGTGTACCCTTAAAGCTTTTCACTAAGTGCTCAATTTCTGCAGCAACTACTGGCACATGAAGCGGCGCGCGTTTTTTAGCTTTATCTAGCGCCTTGAGGTATGCCTCATCAACCACATGGTCCTGGGTAAAGAATTCACCAGGGCAAGCTACGCGTGCAAGGATTGCGTCAATTTTTGTCATGCCGCCAAGGATTCCTTCCTCGGTTAGAATACGATTAATGTTCGCAACAGTAGAAGTTAATTCCTTGAAATCTTGCTTTAATACTTTTTTCTTGCCGTCAGCCTTTTTCAAAGTGCAGATTACATCTTTGCCTTCAAATTCAAAGTGGAGCGAGCAAATCTCTTCCTGCCCTTTGTAAAGAGCGTACTTACGGCTCGAACTTCCTGGGTTGGTAATCAGAATTAATTTATTTTCCATCAAAAACTCCTTATTTGTAAATAATTATATCATAAAAAAGGTCGAGTAAATACTCGACCTCAAGGAATGTAATAAAATTATAAGTTATAAATTAAGAATTGTAAGTGTATTAATTAGAATGTATTATTTTACAATTATTACCGGACGCTTTTTCGGCTTCCTAGCATACTCGACACGATTGTTTTTATCGATCACAACGTGTCCATGACGGACTGTCTCCTCTCCGCCATAAAAAACATCTACCTTTCCATCTACTCTGCGTTCCATCTCGCAATTATCCCAATCTTTCTTTGGTACATCCGCGAGCTCTAGCAGGTTAGGATCAAGCTCCATCGCCTTTGGGCGGGAACTAAATGCACTTGCATCCTGATTTTGTTCAGGAGTTTTAGCGCTTTCGTACTTCGCTTTCATACGGTCAAAACTGGTTTTCTTCAAGCTGAAATCGCTTTTTGCCTCGTGATAAGACTCCAGGATTTCCTGCTGCTCATCGCGCAGATTTTTCAGTTTTTCGCGCATTTCCTTGAGTACCGACATGTCGGGCGAAGATATTTGGCGCTTTTTTGCGATTAAGTCATCGCGCTCTAGCATTTTTTGTGATGCTAATTTTGAGAAAAATCTAGCAGATTCCTCGTAAACTAAGCGTCTTTCTTCAGAATCGGTCTCTTTTGCCATCTTTCTGAATTGCTCTTCCTGCTCGTTACAAGTATTTACAGCGTCGATTTTCTCTCCGACTTTTTTCGTCATTTCGGCCAGTCGTTTTGAAAAATCTTCCCACTCCAAGTTCTTTGATTCTTTGAGCTTGTCGTGTTGCGCTTGCAGGTCACCAATCTCGTGATAAATATCACTAGCTTTGTGTTGCAGATTCTGCATTTTCTCTTGTGACTCCTGCATTGTTTGTCTTGCCGCTTGCATAGCGTGAAAGGCACGTTTTGAGTTAAAATCATCATTACTCATAATTTTTTCCTCCTTGGAAAAGAACTGCGGGATACCCCGTGCAAATATAATTATACCACAATTATTTTCATAAGTAAATAGGTCGAGCATCTTGCTCGACCTTAGAAGTACTAGAAAAGATTTGCGTTTAGAGCTTCCACATCTATATTAAATCTCTACCAGTTCATACTTCCTAGAGCCTAGCCCCAAACTCTCTGCGTATGGCAAAATTTCTCGTCCGAGCCTAGAATCGATTCGCTCCTGTAAAGCCTTCACTCCTTCGTGTTCTGGATTATCTTCCGCAAATTTCCACACGAAATCGATAAACGCTTGATCATTCGCTACTGGATCGAGTGAAGCCACAATTCCAAGGTCAGGCATCACTGGATCACCCTGCTCGGCATCACAGTCACAACTCACAGAAATCGCATTCATCACTGTAATATAGATAATCTGCTTGCCCTGTTCCTTAATATAGTCAGCTACCGCTGTTGCTGCTTCTGCCATTGATTCAATGAAATCTATTTGTTCATGTTTGTCTCGCCAACAAAGCAGTGGACTTTTTGTATGTCCTGCCGAATGGATGTATGCTTTTCCGTGCCGCGATGCAATTCCAATTGATTGATTCTTTAGATTCGCACCAAACCCACCCATCACGTGGCCTTTCGCATGCGCCAAATTTACATAAGAATCATAATTATCAAAATGCTTACCGATTAGATCGAATTTTAAATGCTTTCCATTTCGCACCGGAATTTTCTTGTCGCCATCAGCATCCATAATATCCACTTCCGCAAAACTTGTGAAACCATGGTCTTCGGCAACTTTTTGATGTTTTTTCGTTGAAGTTCTTTCTCCAGGATAAGCTGTATTACACTCCAAAATAGTCCCGTTCAAACTCTTAACGAAAGGCCCAATTAAATCCGCCTTCAAATAGCCTTTTGCGCCCGCCTCACCAGTCGACACTTTTACGCCAACACGACCAGGAAGGGAAACGTTTAGTGCATGATAAATCCGGTCTAGACTTTCCGGCGTGATTTCTTTTGTAAAATAAACTTTTGCCATTTTTTTCTCCAAAAAAATAGTGCCAAAGCGGCACTATTAATTATTTATTATGTTTACGCTTCTCGCTGTGCTTGTGATTATTGTTACGATTAAGCTTCGCGATTCTAACAGTTTTACTCATAACAATATATTAACATATTTGACAAAAAACGCCAATCCCCAGCCAATCCCCAGCCAATGACCACCCCCCCAAAAAAACAAACCCCAGACCACCCTCCAGCCAATCCCCAAGCCAATATTTTATCCAAAAATCCCGTGCTTTTTAGCTTTTTTGAACTCTTCGAGAAGCTCTTTCTGCTTTCTCGACAAATTCTTTGGTGTCTCCACGATGATTGTTACGATATGAGGGCCTCTATCTCCGTCCGCACGGAATGGCACGCCATGTCCAGAAAGTTTAAACGGTGTTCCACTTTGTGTTCCAGCCGGCACTTTCATAGTGACTGGTCCGTCCACAGTCTCAACTTCCACTTCACAACCCAATGCTGCGTCTACCATGCTGACTTTTTCTTCGGAAAGAATTAATGTTCCTTCTCGTGTCAAAGACTTATGCGGTTTCACGCGCACCAATACATACAAGTCGCCCTTTTCTCCATCTGGCACACCTTCTGGTGCTGGTCCACCACGACCGCGAAGTCTAATGCTCATTCCGTCATCAATTCCAGCCGGAATTTTGACCTTCAAAGTTTTACCTTCAATATTGAGAGATTTAGTCGCCCCAAAAATCGCTTCCTTAAAATCAATTGTCACTTGCGTGCGATAATCAGCACCTCTTGCTGGACGACGACGTCCGCCCCCGCCGAACCCGAAAATGTTTCCCAGAATGTCGTCTAGTCCACTACCGCCACCAAAATCAAAATGAAATTCTTGGCCATTGAAATTGAAATTTCCACCCTGCCCAAATGGATTCTGTCCGCCAAATCCACCAAACGGATTTCCATATGCTCCACCTGCTGCACCATCCACGCCGGCATGTCCGAATTGATCATAGCGTGCACGTTTTTGCTTATCAGACAATACTTCGTGCGCTTCGGATATCTCCTTGAACTTCTCCTCGGCTTCCTTGTTACCAGGATTTTTATCAGGATGATATTTAATTGCTAACTTTCTATAAGCTTTCTTAATCTCATCATCAGATGCGTTTTTTGAAACGCCGAGTACTTCGTAATAATCACGTTTTGTCATATGTATCATTATATATACTTAGCACTCAAAATGCAAGAGTGCTAATTCGCAAAATATGGTATAATAAATGAAAACACGCCGTCGTAGCTCAGTGGATTAGAGCACTTGTCTTCGGAACAAGGGGTCGTGGGTTCGAGTCCCTCCGACGGTACCAAATAAGCCCCAAAACATCCGGGCGCTTATTTTTTATCCCAATTCTTTTTCAATCATTTCGCGCGTCACACTTATCGTTGCACCGCTACCAATTTCTTCACTTAGCATTGCCTTAGCTACAATATTTTCTACGGTTTTTTGTACGATTCTCTTCATCGGTCTAGCGCCTAACTGTGGATCATATCCACGTTCTACTAATAATTCTTTTGCGCCCTGCTCTACGTTTACGTTAATTTTCTGTGGAGCGAGCGTCTTATTCACTCCATCAATTATCAAATCAAGCACTGCCATACAATCTGCAGGACTTAGTGGTTTGAATAAACATACCTCATCAAATCTATTCAAAAATTCTGGACGGAAAATCTCCGAGGACAAAAGCCAATTCATAAACTCATCTTTCACAGACTCAAGTGAAACACCACCGGTCACATATTCACGAATTTTTTCCGCACCTGCGTTACTTGTTGCAACTACAATTGTGTCGCGGAACGAAACCTCATGCCCCTTGCTATCGCGCAAAATTCCTTCATCCAGCATTTGTAGTAGAGTCGTCAAAACTTGCGGATGTGCTTTTTCAATTTCGTCTAACAATACGACTGCGAACGGTTGTTTCATAACCTGCGCCGTGAGACTCATCTCATCCTCTGTCCCATCAGCAATTAATCTAGCAACGTCATCTGCGCTAACGAACTCGTTCAAATCGAGCCTAATTATATTTTTTTCACCGTCAAAGTATACTTCCGACACCGCCTTAGCGAGCTCAGTTTTACCTACGCCAGTCGGGCCCATAAATAGAAATGTTCCAATCGGTCGCTTCTCATTTCTTACTCCCGCGGCTGATCGTCTCAGTGCGTCCGATACTGTCTTTACTGCTGGCTCTTGATCTATCATGCGCTCGTGAATTAAATCTTCCATATTGAGAAGTTTTGCCTTATCATCAGACGTTGCAGTTTGTTGCATCTTCACGCCCGCCGTTTTTTCGACTGCTCGTTGCACACTTTCTGCCGTTACTAATTTATATTGGTTAGCATAATCGCCAGCGGAATCAAGCAATGCTAACGCTCGTCCAGGCATTTCCATACCATGGATGTATCGCTCACTCAATCTGTACGCTTCTTTGAGAGCCCAAATCGTATAGGAAACTTTATGATTATATTCTAGAACCGGTACTTGGTCTTGAAGAACTTTCATCGTTTCTTTTTCATTTGCTGGCTTTACCATAATTTTGTTTAACGCATTAGCGAGTGACGCATTTTTCGCAGAAATCTCCAAAAACTTTTGCTGGTCCATTGTCAAAATAATGCGCAGCTTCCCAGCTTCAATTACCGGCAGAAGTATATTTGTAATATCAATACTTCCGGCACCTTCTTCAAAGAATAGTTCTGCATTTTCTAACCATAATATAATATTGTTTGCTGCATACGCTTCGCCAAGAATCCCCATCACTAATCGCTCAATTTGACCACGTTCCGCTCCAGAACTTAATATCGCGGTCGCATCCAACCCGAATATCTGTCGGTATTTCAAATTTTCTGGCAGTTCACTATCCGCATCCATCAACTTTTCTGCGAATGCATTTACAATTGTTGTTCTTCCACTTCCATCTGGCCCAACTAACGCCACATTCTGTCTACCCGGATGTGAGAAAATAGTTATCATTTGTGACAAGACTTCATTGTGTTCAGAAAGATGCAATTGCGTAGGCAAAGCTCCCTTTTTTGCGATGGAAATGTCGCGTCCATATCGCTGCAGAGTTGGGATATATCCAAAAGCCAAGTCTCTCCCAATCCCGCCGGTATGGCGATGGACGTTCATATTTTTCACTAACCCGTTGAGATAATTAAACCAAACAATCCCATCCAAGACATCTGTAAGGTCCAGTTTCATTTGTCTAAGCAATTCTTCGTGCCTTGGGTAATTTGCAATTATTGCCGTGGCAAGTATTCCGCCATGTATTTCTTCCGAGTTTGTCCCCTCTTGAATTTTAATTGCAGTCTGGAAAAGCGGTCCTATTTCTGCCGGCATTGTTGCTGCAATTTCTGACAAAAATTGTGGAGCAATTCCATATCGCACATGCAAAAACTGTCCACTTTTTGTTTTTGCCACTACATTTGCTATGTCGGCTATTTTTGGATTCTTTGGCATTGCTGCTAGCACATCATTCGAGAGTAAGCCATTAATTCCATCCTTTGGATTGATCGGTACTGGTATTAACTCTTTCTTTGTCCAATAAATTATCATAAGTGGCAAGACAGAAAAGCCAATCAAAATCCACCCCGTCACCACATGTATAATCAAGAGCATCACGCCGCCAGCGAGCAACATTATTGCTGCAAGCGCAATAATTATTAGCATTAACGGTTTCCCAAAAACCTTTCCAAGTCGCGCGTTTCTAGCGCGCAGGGAATTATAATTGAAATTCATATTTTCCATTAGAACTTCACCCCTACTATTGCTAGTATTATGCCTGCAACTGGCATGAGTGGAATTATTAACCAAGCTACCGCAATTACCACCCCAATAATGCCTTCCAAAATTAGTGCCAACAGTCCTGCCAGTATAACCATTACTCTCGCAAAAAACCCAACGAATCTCGAAATCAATCTATCGATAGCACTGTTCGCGCCAGCTGCAATTTGCTTATATGGTTTAAACAGGGTTTTTACCATTTCGCCTATCGAGAAGAAGTCAATAGTGTCTTTCAGTCTCCTTTTATAATCACCAAAATAAACGCCCCATCCTTTTAAGTACCACCAGGAAACTAGATCGACCAAAAACATACCATTATTATAACATAAGCGTGAACACCTTTGACAAAAACAATCCAAGAAGATATAATACGTCGTACCATGGGACGGTTACTGAAAAAATGTAACGATGGACGTTTCCTACGCGCTGAAGAACGATTGTTCTGCGCACTTGGGCATTTCTTAAAGCGTGACCGCATTGCGAGCATTACAGTTTCGGAGCTTGCAGACAAAGCAAAGATTTGGGGCTCCACATTTTATGACCATTTCAAAAATGTGGAC
>JAZLDZ010000002.1:0-10504 GCA_045615025.1 Candidatus Nanosyncoccus sp.
ATGACGCCGTGACGTCCGACGATAGTTGGGAAGCCGTAATAGACGTCGGAAAAATCATCGTATGAAGAGATTGGAAGAATACGTTTTTCGTCGCCTAGGATGCAGTTAATGAGTTTGGTAACGCAGGCGCCAATACCATAATAGGTTGCGCCTTTTTTCTTAATGATGTCATAAGCTTCGTTTCTAGCAAAATCTTCGATTTCTTTTCTTTCCTCGGCTTTTAGGATTTTTTCGATAGGTTGGCCAGCAAGATTGGCGGTGGACCAAAGGGCAAATTCTGTGTCGCCATGTTCACCAATTTGGAAAGCATGGACGGATTTTGGTGCGATGCCAATACGCTCGGAAATACGGAAACGAAGGCGGGCGGAGTCTAAAATTGTGCCGGAGCCAATCACTTGCTCTGGTGGTAAGCCAGAATAGCGCATAGTTAGGTAGGTCATTACGTCCATTGGATTAGTGACGACGACAAAAATGCCATTAAAGCCAGAGTTCATAATTTGTGTAATCATGTCTTTGAAAATTGCGGCATTTTTCTTTAATAAATCCATTCTAGTTTCGCCAGGCTTTTGAGGTGCGCCGGCGGTGATAATGATAATGTCGCAGTCCCCGGCATCCTTGTAGGTACCGGATTTGATTTTCATAAAAGACGGAGAAACGGCTAAAGTATCCCTAAGATCCATTGCTTCGCCTTCGGCATCCTCCATGTTAATATCGGTTAAAACTAATTCGGAAACGGCAGTGCGTTGATTGACCAAACAAAAACCAATACTAGCACCTACATTGCCAGTTCCGACGATCATTACTTTATTAGCCATAAAAATATTCTCCTTATGGTTATTATAGCATAAGGAGAAAAGATTTAAGCTTTGCTTTTGATGATTGGGAATGGGACGGCTTCGCGGCCAGAGACGCCTTCGAGGAGCCAGAAATTGCGTTCGCTATTACCCCAGCCACAAGTTGGTGGCATGCCATATTCAAGCATTTCGACAAAGTCCATATCAAGCATTTGTGCTTCTGAATCGCCAGCGTCGCGGGCGGCCTGTTGCTCTTTGAAGCGTTCTAGCTGGTCGAGTGGGTCGTTGAGCTCGGAGAAGCCGTTCCCCATTTCGGTACCAGCAATGATTGGATGGAAGCGCTCGGTGACAAGTGGGTTTTCTGAGCTGAGTTTAGCAAGTGGAGAAAGTGCGGTTGGTTCTTCGACGAGCCAGTATGGGCCGCCGGAAGTTTTTCTAATTAGTTTCCAAACGTCATCAATGAGATGCGGAGTAGTGGTGTTGTCGAGTTTTTTCTCGAATTCGGTACGGGATAAATCTTTAGCTTGCCAGTTCTCAAGTAGAACACGTTTTAGTTGCTCGCGATCTGGATTAAAGACATCAACGCCGAATTTTTCTTTGAGTAAATCAGCGTATTTGATGCGTGGCCAAGGTTTGCCGCCGTTGTCTAAATCAATGTCAAAGCCGCCGACGTGAAACTCTAGAGTTCCCCAAGTTTCTTTGGCGACATATTTAATCATTTCTTCGTAGAAATTCATGCCGTCCTCATAGTCTTCGTAAGCGGCATAAGACTCGAAGGCGATGTGCTCTGGTAAATGTTCATCGTCGACGCCTTCATTACGGAAGCGTGGTCCAATGTCGAAAACTTTTTCAAAACCAGCACCAATAAGGCGTTTTAACGGCAATTCGTGGGAGATGCGAAGGTAGAAATCTTCGTCTAGAGCGTCCATGTGAGTGACAAATGGATTAGCGTCGGCACCGCCAGTAGTATGTTCTAGAACTGGGACATTAATTTCGATGAAGCCGTGGTCAAGCATGAATTTTCTAGTGGCTTGCCAGAACTTGGAGCGACGGACCATGCGCTCGCGCACTTCGGTGTTAACATTCATGTCTACATAGCGGCGACGGTAGCGCTCTTCTTTGTTGGTGAAACCATCGCGGCCTGGGAGTGGGCGGAGAGCTTTAGTTAGTAGTCTTAGCTGGTTGCAGAAAACGGAGATTTCGCCAGTAGAGCTTTTGCCAACTTTGCCGGTAGCTTCGATGAAATCGCCAGTGTCAAGTAGTTTTAATTTTTTTGTATTGAAAAGTCCATTCTGTTCGTCTTCTTGTTGCATGAAAATCTGGATTTCGCCGAGATAGTCGCGAACCTTAACAAAAGCCAATTTGCCAAAACTTCTAATGGCGGTGATGCGACCGGCGATAGTAACTTCTTTTCCATCGTAACCATCAAAATCATCCAAAATGTTGGAAATTTTGGTGTTACGGTTAGATTTAGATGGATAAGGATTAATTCCCTGATCTTTAATTTCTTGGAGTTTTCTTAAACGCTCATCGCGATAATCGGCTAATGTTGTCATAGATGTAATTATACCATATTCTCTTAAAAATAAAAAATAGCCCCGGAGGGCTAGTTTTATTCAACGGCGACGATTTTGCCTTTGTTGCCGTTAGGGAGTTCGTAAGTGTCGCCAACTTTTTTACCAAGTAGAGCTTGACCGATTGGGGATTTGTCGGAAATCTTGCCTTCTAAAGGGTTTGCTTCGACTGGGCCAACAATAGAGTAAGTGAATTTCTTGCCAGATAATGTAACGGTGACGGTAGCACCCATTGAAACTTTGTCGTGAGAGGCGTTTCTGATGACCTTGGCGCTCTTTAAGATTTCTTCGATCTCGGCGATGCGGTTTTCTACGGTTTTTTGTTCGGCGCGAGCGTCAGTATATTCTTGATTTTCGGACAAATCGCCAAAAGCACGAGCAGTCTGAAGGCGCTCGGCAATAGCTGGACGACGACCAATCAAAGTCTTTAACTCGGCCTCTAAATCGGCTTTTCCTTGTTTGGTTAAACTTACAGTCTTTTTCATATCTTTTAAAGTTTAGCGGTTAGTTCTTTTAATGTCAATAGCTTTGTCTCGCCAGTTTTTCTATCGGTCCATTCAGCTTTATCATCGGCCAAAGTTTTGTCGGAAATAACAATGCGATATGGAATGCCCATCAGTTCGGCATCGGCAAATTTTTCGCCTGGACGAGCATTTCTGTCGTCTAAGATAATATCTTCTGGATGTTTTTCTTCAAGTTCTGAGGCGATTTTGGCGCCTTTTTCACCAATAGCAACGATATAGTATTTATATGGAGCGATATTTTCTGGCCAGACTAAGCCTTTGTCATCGGCAAATTTTTCGGCAATGACGCCCATGACGCGGGACACGCCGATGCCGTAGCAACCCATGAATACAGTCTGTTCTTTGCCGTCTTTGTCATCGAATTTAAGTCCGAGTGGGTCAGAATATTTGTATCTAAGCGTAAAGATATTACCGACTTCGGCAGCATTAGTAACTTCGAGGTCTTTTTTATCAACGCCGAACTCACCTAGGACTTCTGGCAAGACGACTTCTTCGTTTAAGACAATAGATTTATCCTTGTTGAAGTAGATTTTATCTTCGCCGACAGGAAGTTCAGTTTGGAATTCGTGGGAGAATTTGGAGAAAATACCGCCTGAGGCAAAAGTCTGATGAGTGAAATCGCCTAGCCCAACGCGTTCATAGACGCGTTTATAAGCCTGTTCAGCTTTGTGATAGAACTCATTGTGGGTTTCTTCGTCGGCGCAGAAGGAATACATATCTTTCATTAAAAATTCACGAGTTCTCATGATGCCGGATTTGGCACGAAGTTCATTTCTAAATTTGGTTTGGAATTGGTAGGCGAAGATTGGTAAATCTTTGTAGCTTTTGATGTAGGTTTTCATGAGGTTTGTAATAGGCTCTTCGTGGGTGGGAGCAAGGCCTAGTTCTCCACCAGCGGATAGCTCGGTCTTAAACCAAATGTCAACTTCTTGGTCGGACCATCGCCCAGTTCTATCCCAGAGTTCGGGATTTTGTAAGGCGCTCATTTGGACTTCTTCGGCACCAATGCGGTTCATTTCTTCGCGAATGATTTGCTCGATTTTTTTAAGGGTGCGTAGACCTAGAGGGAGAAAATCATAAACACCAGCTATTTCTTTATAAACATAGCCAGCGCGAATTAAGTACTGTGCAGAACGTGCAGTTTCGTCTTTTGGGGCGTTTCTTAAAGTCTTAGTAAAAGATTTGGATAATTTCATGAGGCTATTTTAGCATCAGAAGCCGATAAAGGCAATGTAGAGGAGATAAAAGGCAATCATATTCTTGATCATGTGCATGAGGATGCCTGCATAGATAGAGCCGGTGATTTCGCGCATAATGCAGAGAATAACACTCATAGCAAAAACGTTGACTCCGACGTTCCATTGCCCGTGCATAATTCCAAAAGCGAGTGAGGTAATTAGGGTCGCAATGATAATCGCGGGTAGCTCGTGGCTATTAAGGATACGTTTTTTACGTTTTTTGACGGTTTTTCGTTGGGTTTGTTCTGGTAAGGTAGACGCTGTATGATCAGAGTTTTTGCGATAGAAAAGGTTTTTAATGCGTTGATAGAGGAAGCCACGGAAAATCAATTCTTCGGCAATTGGGGCGACAATAACGAGAGAGATGAAAGCAAAGATGCGATCGGAAGTGAGGAAGAGATTATTAAAGCCAACATCTTGAGCTTGATTTCCGTCGTACCATGGGAATACGGTGAAGAGAGCATTAAAAACTGCTGCAAGAATAGCATAGACGACTAGTCCGACTGGGGCGAGTCCGATGTCGGTCCAAGTGGGGAGTTCGTTTAGACCAAGTTCGGATTTGGAAACAGGAGATATTTTAAGCTTCTTAATCTTAGTTGGTACGATAAAAATAATTAAGATACTTAGAATGTATGAGATCAATTCGAAAATAGTTTGTGCCATGACGGAAGGGATGTGAAAAGGTAGAATGCTAAGTAGCCAGGAAAAAAGATGTGACAAAGCAAATTGGACTAAAAATAATACGACGCAGACCCAAACAGCGTAAGAAAAAGCTTTTAAGATAGTCTTAAAGACAGAGTTTCTAGGAGTGTTCATTAAAAGAACCTCGTAATGTCAAGAATGGTGACAAGTACGATGAGGATAAGCAGGAAGATAAAGGCGCGAGAGACGATTCTTTCCTCGGTGGCTTTTTCGAGTTTTTTGCCACGAAGGCGATAAAGCATAATGAGGAAGAAGCGTCCACCGTCAAGGGCTGGAATTGGTAAAACATTCATACAGGCGAGTGAAATGGAGATGATGGCGGCGAGGAAGGCAAGAGTGGTTGGCCCGGACTCAATGGAGTTTGGGAATAATACGCCAATAATACCGACTGGGCCAGAGACAGAATCGCCGGCAGCTTTGATTTCCTGTTGTCCTTCTGAACGTGTGGCATCATCGCCACTGAATTGTTTAAATACGCCGGAGAAAAATGAGCCGACCATGCTGCCTAGACCGCGATAAGTTTCGCCGGTAAGCTGGACGGTGTTAATGGCGGCAACTAGAGGGGCTGACCAGGTGTGGCGTGTGGTCGGTACGCTATCTTGGGACATAGTGATGCCGAGTAGGTATTCAGAACCCTCGGGGTTTAATTTGGCGGTTAAGGTTTCCTCGTTGCCGTTTCTTTTAATAAGGTAGCTCACTTCGCTATCTATATAATAACGGTTAAAAACTGATACGTCCGAAGTGGAATAAACGTCATAGTCACCGATGCGAATAATCTCGTCACCCGCTTCAAAACCAGCAGCCTTTGCAGGAGAGTCGTCGACAACTTTGGTGACCTTAACGGTGCCGCTTTCCATTATAGAATCAGATTCAATCATAAATTGATTGTCCATGAAAGTTGGCATGCCGGTAAAGGCTAAAACGGTTAAAATAACGAAAGCGGCTAGCCAGTTCATGGCGACGCCAGCGAAGAGAATTTTGGTTTTTGCCCAGAGTGAGGCTGCGCCAAAGCTGTGTGGTGTAGTGTCGCTATCGGACTCGCCCTTCATGGAACAGAACCCGCCAATAGGCAAATAGTTGATCGAGAAAATTAGAGTTTTTTGCTTTTTGTCCCATTGTTCGCGTGGTAATGGTAGCCATTTTTTTGGCTTAGTTCCCTTTTTGCCGTTCTTTTTCCAAGCTAAATATTCTGGATTCCTAACCCAAGCAACGGCTCTAGGCGGAAAGCCGATGCCAAATTCTTCGACAGTGACACCATTTCTCCGAGCAGCAATAAAGTGTCCAAATTCGTGCGCGACGATGAGTAACATTAAAATTAAGAATCCGACAATAACACCTACAATAATATTCATAAGCTTATTATATCATGAATTAGTTTTTATTATTAATTGGTTTTGTGTGGTCCGTTAAATCTTCATGATTTCGGCTTCTTTTGCCTTGAATTCGGCATCAATCTGATCGCTGAATTCTTTGGTAAGATCGTCGATTTCTTTTTCGGCACGCTTTGCGGCATCTTCTGGGAGCTTCGCTTCTTTGATATCTTTTCTAGCGTCCTCGCGGATATTTCTAATAGCGATTTTTGCTTCTTCAACTTTTTCGGAAGCGGTTTTGACGATTTCTCTGCGGCGCTCCTCGGTGAGTGGAGGAATTGGTACGCGAATAACACGTCCGTCATCAGCAGGATTTAGACCAAGCGAAGAATCGGCGCGAATGGCGGTAGAGATAGCATTAATATTGCCTGGGTCAAATGGTGTGATAACAAGCAAAGTAGCGTCGCCAATAGTGACGTTGGCAACTTGATTTAGTGGCATAAACTGTCCGTAAGCTTCAACTTTGACGCCAGCAAGCATGTCGGGATGTGCACGTCCGGTTCTGACTTTTTTCATTTCATCGCGAAAGCGTTCAATAACTTTATTGAAAGCGGTTTTTTCTTCTTTGGTATCGAACATATAAAACTCCAATTAATATATATTAATTATACCACACCCAGTGTGTTATAATATGCTTATGGATATTTTTCTTAATATTCTGGTTTTGATTGTTGGCTTCGTGCTTTTAATCAAGGGTGCGGATTTTTTTGTAGATGGTGCTAGTAGTACGGCGTCAAATCTTCGCGTACCAAAGATTCTGATTGGGCTTACGATTATCGCGTTTGGGACTTCGGCACCGGAACTTGCTGTTTCAATGAAAGCATTGGCTTCTGGCAATACTGACATGGTGCTTGGAAACGTAATAGGTTCGAATATTTTAAATGTCCTGTTGATTCTGGGAGTGGCGGCGATGATTAGGCCGATTCGAATAAGAAGCAATACAATTAGAAAAGAAATTCCGATTACGATTTTGATTTCGACGTTACTAGTTGTGCTGTTTCTCGATATTCAACTAAAATCTGGTGAAATTAATCAGATTACGAGATCGGATGGTATCGCGATTCTATTATTCTTTTGTATTTTCATTTATTATCTCATCAACATGGCTCTTAAAGACAGGAAGGCGCGGACGGTCGTAGAGAAGCCGCGCTGGAAAGTTTTGCCGTCACTTTTAATTACTGGCTTAGGGCTAGCTGGGATTATTATAGGATCGAATTTAGTAGTTGATTCGGCAACTAATGTTGCTTCGGCAATGGGTATTTCAGAAAGGATTATCTCGCTTACAGTAATCGCGTTAGGTACGTCCCTTCCAGAGCTTGTAACGACGATTGTTTCGGCAAGAAAAGGCGAGACAGAATTAGTGCTTGGTAATATTTTAGGATCGAATATCTTTAATATTTGCGTAGTACTAGGAATTCCGGTGGCGATTTTTGGAACGGTGACGCCGGGTTCGTTCCAGGTTCTAGATCTTGTGATGCTAGTTGGCTCGGCTATATTATTATTTGTCTTTTCGCTCACAAAGCACAGGATATCGCGCGTGGAAGGCGTGTTACTATTTACAGCGTTTATTTGTTACTATACGGCAGTATTTGTGGCTTAGCTTATGCTTTTTTTTAAGAGCTTGCGAACTTCGTTAGTGGTTTTGCATTCCATGAGTTTGGCGCGAAGGTCGGACGCTCCTGGAAAATTATTGATGTAGATTTTATAAAAATGTTTAAGTGGCTCGTAGGCATATTTAGAACCGCGAGATTCGAGTTCGATTTTACGTGTATCAAACAAATCGAGATGATAATTGAGTAAATCTTGTAATTCTTCGCGAGTCGGAGTTTTATCGATATAATTTTTGTTAAAGCAGAATGGATTTTGGAAGACGCCGCGCCCAATCATAAAACCATCAACTTCAGGATATTTTTTGGATAATTCTTGGATATGTTTGATGTCTTTAATGTCGCCATTGATGATAAGTTTGGTCTCGGGCGAAATATCATCACGTAGTTTGATGATTTCTGGAATTAGTTCAAAGTGAGCGGCGGTTTTGCTCATTTCTTTTTTGGTGCGGAGATGAACAGTGAGTGCGGCAAGGTTTTGCTCTAGAAGTAATGGTAGCCAAGTTTTGTATTCGGAAATATAAGTATAGCCGAGACGTGTTTTAACGGAAACGGGAAGATTAGTGTTCGTTTTTGCTTGTTTAATGCATTCAATAGCGAGATTGGGAGTCTTAATCATGGCGGCGCCACCACCGGTTTTGTTAACGTGACGGTCTGGGCAGCCCATATTGATATCTAGTCCTAAGAAGCCTAATGATTCGAGCGCGGAAGCAATTTCTGCAAAATGGGCTGGATTATTTCCCCAAATTTGAGCAATAACAGGGGTGCTAGTTAGGGCGCGGTCCAAAAGTTTGGAATTTTTAGTCGTTTTTGGCGCAATTTCTAGGTCTAGACGTTCTAGGGCGTTTTTTCTGCCTTTTTCTGATGCAAAACTTGAAACATTGGTGAATTCGGTAAAGAATAAATCTGGCGCTCCGGCATGCTCTATGACAGCACGAAAAACTACATCCGTGACTCCTTCCATGGGAGCAAGGATAGTGAAAGGTTTTGGCAAGGTTTGCCAGACGTTTTGAGGCGTAGTCATCTGAAATATTATAACATAATTATAGTAATAATGAAAATGGGACGGAAATAATTTCCGTCCCGTAAGGTGCAGTCCAGGGCAAAGGTTTTTATCGCGTTTAAAAACGTTGCCTTGGAAAATGCAATCAGGTAGGTAGCGCGTTTAGCGCGGGTTGAAAACGCCAATATATTTGGCATTTTCGAGGATTTTACGACCTTCGCGGTCTGGTGTAATACCCTGATCAATTTGCTGCTGAATTTTGGCAGCAGCACTTGCGTAAGCTGCGCGATCGTTGCCGGATACACCGTGTCCTTTTCCGTTAGAATCTGTCCATGTTAACAAACATAACACCCCCTTTGATTTTGGAATCTTTTGTAAGAAAGTATAGTAACTTTCCTTGGTGCTAGCGTAATTTACGCAGTGTGCTTTATTTTAGTAGTAGAGCGATTATTTGTCAAGCAGAAGCGTAATGAATTCTTTGACGTCTTTTAAGCCTTTGTTTTTGTTGGGTTCAATAAAGAGGCGTTCATCATTTATAATATCAAGAGTTTTAATGTGATGATAAACGGCGGAAATGAGATCCTTTAATAAAGTTTCGTCTTTGTCATTATATTCGTAGATCTTGTCATGAACAGTCGCATCTTCGTCTGGTACGACGAAGAGGATATGGGCTTTTTCTATTTTGTAGTTTTTATACTCTGGTGATAAGTTGAGCAGTAATTTGTAAAAACCGAGCTGGAGACTATATTTAAATAGAGTTGGATGTGAGCCCCATTTGTTGTCCTTAAAGCCGGATGTTTTGAAATCGTAGATTTCGATGGTCTTAGTCTCTTTATCAATGTGGATATGATCAATCTTGCCAGTAAGTGGAACGCCGGCGAGATTTAGGTGGTCGTGATAGAGATTAACTTCGGCACGAGCATTTTCATCACGAAGCAAATTGCCAAATTTTTTAAGTGAGGCTTTAAGTGTGCCGAGACCGCGTTCCCTAAGTTCTTCGATATCTTCTTCTGGAACGGAAGCAGCAGCAAGTTCGGATTCGTAAAGGGCGATTGCGTCCTCGTCGGACAATTTATCGTTGGTGACTTTTTCGAAAGTGGCATGAACGAGATTGCCAAATGTAAGTGACTGAGAATAGGATTCGTCTGGAGCGCGGAGAATACGGTTTTTGTAAAAAGCTTGTGGCCCACCATAGGAAATATCGATAAAACTAGTTAAATCGGTGGCGGTGAGTTGATAGTTTTCGAGGCGTTTTAGTAAAATCTCTTTTAAATTACCGTCCGGACGACTATAGTTGGCAATCCAAGAAGTTTTAAGATCGCTTGAGAGTTGATCTTCTGGTAGGTTATTATAGTGTTTTTCTACAATCTGAGCGTTAGCTGGTAAATATGGTGAGATGATTTCGTCGTCTTTTTCGTATTCGGCTAGATATTCGAGCCGAGCTGGAGTTTTGCCAGAAAAATCTTTGCGGGAACTAGTGAGGTACAAGTGTGATTTAGCACGAGTGAGTGCAACAAAGAAAAGGCGAAGTCTTTCGTCCTCGGTGACGCCGGTATGACGAATAGAAATGAGGTTCTGCGGCAAGGCAAGTAAGTTGTTATTCCCTTTGGCATTTCCCCATGAATGGTCGTCTGTAGCAATAATAAAAACGTGCTCAAACTCTAGCCCTTTGGATTTGTGCGCGGTGACAAT
>JAZLDZ010000003.1:0-21877 GCA_045615025.1 Candidatus Nanosyncoccus sp.
TCAAACCCAATTACTTGCACACGAGGTAGGCTATGCCTCTCGCCCACTTCGAAGTCGTCATTATCATGCGCCGGTGTAATTTTCACAGCACCTGTACCATATTCTGGATCAGCATGTTCATCCGCAATTACCGGAATCTCCCTGTCGGTTAGCGGCAACCAAACAGTTTTTCCAACTAAATCTTTGTAGCGCTTATCCTCCGGATTTACCGCTACCGCCACATCGCCAAACAATGTCTCTGGACGCGTAGTAGAAACGATAATTTCACCACCGTTATACGGATAAGCAATATCCCAAAGTTTACCTTTCTCGTCTTTATGTTCAACCTCAATATCTGCAAACGCTGTCTGATGTTTCGTGCAATAATTTACCAGCTTCTCACCTCTGTAAATCATTCCATCATTCCACATTTTCTCAAACGTGGCATAAACTCTCCGCACTACATTTTCGTCTAATGTAAAAGTCAAATCCTTCCAAGAACAGGAAGCGCCTAACGCTCTAACTTGTAACTCCATATTTCCACGCTGCTCTTGCACAAAGTCCCATACCTGCGCATACAGTTCATCACGTGAATATTCAAATCTCGTATGTCCAGCCTTCTCTAAAACCCGTTCATAAACCACCCAGGTCTCAAATCCCGCATGGTCTGCCCCCGGAATATACCAAGCAAGCTCTCCGCGCAAACGATGATATCTTGTCAGCGAATCCTCAATCGCAATAGTAAGTCCATGCCCAATATGTAAATTTCCGTTCGCATTTGGTGGTGGCATAACAATAGAGTAAGTGACCGGAGCAGATTGTTCATCTGTCGACACAACACCATCCGCCTTTGATACACTTCCTCCCGGCAAAAACTCGTCTGCCGCCTCCCATGCTGCATAAATCTCGGGCTCAAATTCACCCGGCTCATAAGAACTCGCAAATTTCATCAAAAATCTCCAATTACCCTTTTCTTTATTATATCACAACATCTCTGATATTGACAAAAAGCATAGTCTATGCTAAAATTAACCGGTGATCCGTTCGTCGGTAATTGTTTTTTAGTTGTCGACCATCGGATTGATCTTTACAAAGGAGGTGCAAGAATGTCGGAGTTCCAAAATGTAGCAGTAGCTGATTGGTGGTATTACGATGCCACGAAACAATTACTCTACTGCGAAGTCAAACAAGACGACAAGCCAACGTTCGTAGAGCTCGAATGTCTAATTACAGACTCGGGCGTCGGAAACGCATGGCTCGCCATCTCAACTTCTACCGGTCAACAGCTCTTACTCTGGGAAGACAAAGAACTCTCGCCAGAGAAAGAATTGGTAGCAGAAGTAGAAAATTGGTCTCTTGCCGTCCAAGGCAATTATAAAGAAGGCGCATCGTTCGAAGATGTACTGCGTCTCTTTATCCCGCTAAAAAACGGGGCCGCCATTGGCATTGGCAAAAGCCGAGAACGACACTATTATTTAGTGCCAAACAAACACCAGTAAGGTGAGAAAAAGAAAAGGGGGTTTTAACTTATGGAATTCAACAAGGCAGGTATCTTCAAATGGTGGTATGCTAAAGGACTTCGTGCTTACAACGACTTATTTGAAGAAAAAACCGCACAACTCGTAGCAATGACGAGAGAGGGAGAAATCGTCAGGAAAGAGGCTCCTCTTTCTATCGAAAGTGGCCAAATCGTGATAGCTGACTGTGGAGCAGAGGGTAAATTCTACCTCACTCCGAACCAATGGGTTTCTCCACGTACAGAAGTTATTTCTGGATTTTGGCTGTTAGAAAAAGGCAGCTGCGAGCTCAACACACCGTCCGTTCTTGGTGTTTACAACACTATCGAAGATGGTACGGCCATAATACTTCCACCAGAGGGGATGGAACTCTTCGGCAAATCTTCCACTATCGATCGTACACTTACTCATCGATTAGTTGACGCTATCGTCCCAATCGACAATGAGAAATGCATAGTTCATAGTAAGGAGGACAACCGTCAAGCAATCATCAGCACTCGCGAGACTGATGATTCCGTAATCAAGATTTTCATGGACAGAATCCATCGTTGATTACGTAGGTCTCACCAAAAGCACCCCAGAAAAGGCAGCTAATTTAGCTGCCTTTTTCATGTCAAAATGCCAGAATTCCAGAACGCTAAAAAGCCAGTTTCTCTTGAATCTCTTTCATCTCTTCCGGCGTGAGTTTAACCGTCCTACCGTGCACCCACTTCTCATCGTATGGTGTCAGATGTACATGTGCATGCGGTACTTCTGTCCCAACGACCTTCATTAGCGTCCTTTGACCTAATACTTCTTCCATTCGCTTCGCCACCTTTTTTACAGTCCTAAACACCGCTTCATAGTCCTCATCGGGAAGCTCATAGATTTTATCTACTTGATTTTTTGGTACCACTAATGTATGTCCCGCCGTTTCCGGATTATTGTCTAGGAACACAAAAGTTTTCTCATCTTCATAAATTTTGTAGCAGGGAATTTCACCCTTTATAATTTTCGTAAAAACACTTTCCATAATAATTATTATACTCCTATATTGTCTTAAACTTAGTCCTTGTATATCGATAAAAGCCCATTAAAAGTATTGGTGAGAATGCTCCCACAATCACCGGAATTAATAGCGTAGAAAAATCTGGGTTCGGATAAAGATTGAAGAACCAATGAAGCACAGTAAAGCAAAACACCATGCCAATTAAACATCCAGAAAATATTATTGTACGATACAAGTTCAGCGGCCTACAAACAGTAAAGAGATAGACCATACCCACAATCGCAAACCCAAGTGTGCATGCCGTAAAAATCTGCTCTCCCGGCACATTCACAATGTTGCAAATCAAATACGTTGTTAGCACGACAATTACATTCGTTAAACCTCCAGGAATTGCTTTCTTGAGAATATTGCTCATGAAATGGCCTTTTATTAAATCCTCGCTTGGCATTTGCGATAAGAAAAATGATGGCACGCCAATCACCCACATCGTCACCATGCTTATTTGCGCTGGCAACAATGGATAACGAAACCCTAGTATAATCGCAAACGCTGCCGCCACAAAAGAGAAAATATTCTTTACAATAAAGAGCGAACCAGACCTCTGTAAATTATTCACCACTCTTCGTCCTTCCTGTACTACCCGTGGCATTTTTGAAAAATCCGATTCTATAAGCACTAGCTGCGCCGCCGAAACCGCCGCATCCGATCCGCTCGCCATCGCAATTGAACAATCCGCATCCTTTAATGCCAATACGTCATTCACGCCATCACCCGTCATCGCTACTGTGTGTCCCCTAGCTTGCAATGCTTTTACTAACTTCCTCTTTTGTTCTGGCAATACTCGTCCAAATACAGTATATTCCTCAACTGCTTTCTCATAATCTTCCTTCGTTTTTAGATTCCTTGCATCGACAAACTTACCTGCATTATTGATCCCTGCCTGCTTTGCTACTTCAGACACCGTCAAAGCATTATCTCCAGAAATTACCTTAATATTTACACCTTGCTCAGCAAAATATCTAAACGTTTCTGGCGCATTCTCACGCACTGGATTCATCAAAGTAATTAATGCCAAAAGCTTCGAAGATTTTTGGAGCGCTTTTCCATCCAGTTTTCCGGCATATTCAGCAAAGGCGAGTACTCGAAAACCTTTTCTCGTATATTTCTCAATCTCTTTTTTATTTTTTTCAAATTCTTTTCCTAGTACAAACTCCGGCGCCCCCAGTACAAAACTTTTTTCCTTTATTTCTGCTGCGCTATACTTAAACTCCGAAGAAAACCCAAATACTCTGTCCGCCTCTAGCTTTGATTTTTTAAAGTATTTCTTTAACGCTTCCATTGTCGCTGTATCCGCAGAAAGGGAACTGACTAGACAAGAAAGATTAGATTTAACGTCTTCTTCTTTTCCAAAATATTCTACTCCTGTAACCGACATGTCTGGACTCGTCACCGTCCCCGTCTTATCTACGCAAAGCACGTCTACTCGCGCCAAAGTTTCTATACATTTCATTTCATGAACCAGTACTTTATTTCTTGCTAGCCTCATCGCGGAAATTGCCAATGTCACCGAAGCTAGCAAGAAAAGCCCCTCTGGAATCATCCCAATCACTGCCGCTGCCGCACCTTGTACTGCCGGCAAAACTTCCTGCCCGCCAGTCAAAAATTGTCGCAAAAATAACAAGATTCCTACTGGAATAATTGCTATCCCCGCAATTTTTACAAACTTATTTAAGCTTTTAATAATTTCCGACTGCTCTTCAGTTTTAATTACTTTAGCTTGCAGCGTTAACTGTGAAGCATAAGAATCCGCGCCTACTTTAATTAAACGCGCCACACATTCTCCCGACACTACAAAAGATCCAGACATTAGTTCTGCACCTTTCTTCTTCTGAATTTCATCTGCTTCTCCAGTAAGGAGTGACTCGTTTACTAACACCTGCCCATCAATCACTTCCGCATCTGCCGGAATCTCATTACCAGCTCGAAGCACTACGACATCATCCAATACTAATTCATGTACTGGAACTTTTTCTTCTTTTCCATCTCTAATCGCCGTCGCATCCCTCGCCGAAGTAATCGTCAATTTTTCTAGAGTCCTTTTTGATCTCATTTCCTGAATCACGCCAATCAAAGTATTGGCAAGAATCACCGGAATAAACGTCAAACTTCTATAATCTTTAACCAGAAGCAAAATTATGGCAAGCGCCAAAAACACTCCATTAAAATAGGTCAAAGCATTATCGCGAATGATTTGACCATTAGTTTTAAACGGAGCCTTAACAGAAACGTTCGCCTGCCCCGCTTTTATTCTTTCTTCAACTTCTTCTCTTGATAAACCTTGCATCATAGCCTCATATTTTAGCGAAAAACCATAAGATTCCACTAAAATGGCGGAAGCGGGAGGATTCGAACCTCCGAGAGTCTTGCGACCCCACACGATTTCGAGTCGTGCGCCTTCAACCACTCGGCCACGCTTCCACGCTCAATTATAACAGATTACTTCGCGTCTCGCCAGGTGTACAAATATTTCTTAATTATTGGCATCTGCGAAAGATAATTCTCCCACATGCTTTCATATCCATCTGTTCGTCCAGACGCTACCCCATATCCACCCGTCATCGATTTGTATTCTAGAAGTGGCGTACAAATATCACCAGAAGACACCCAGCCAGATGTTAATCCTACTGATGTCATTGGTGCGTTCACTTCAATCGTTCCAATCCACGCCTTTTTCTCATTCTTTTTACCCACCTCACATACCAAATATCTCAGTTCATCATTAAAAGAAGGGAACTGCCTTACCGTTACTTCGCCATACATCTCTGTTCTCATTGCATAGTGATCAAGTTGGTTTCTAAAATTTGGCTGGTTATCATCTTCAATATCCACGCTAAACGGTGGATGCTTTTCTTCTGTCAGCACACCGAAATTCAATCGTGGCTCATGTTCCATCTCTCTGTAATAATCAGAGTCCATCTTGCCTTCAGCAACCAACTGCCTATACTCTTCTTTTGAGGCATATCGCTTCGCCGTGCCGCCAAGGAAGAATCCCATATTTACCCCTGGCACCTCCATAATTCCTCGCAAAGATATATAGTTAAGCTCTTTTTGGAACCGCATTGGAAGCGTCAAACTCTCTTCGTTAAATCCTACCCCATACCAAGCAATCTCTCCATTTCCCGCTACATAGTCGGGAAGCAGTCTCCACATTGCTTGCGAATTACTACGATAGTATCCTCGCACCTTTATTTGATTATTTAATCTTACATACGCGATCACCGCTTCATGTACATCAACTTTAAATGCCGAAGACATCGCTACTTCCGCGCCGCCCATCTCAAGATAGTATTTTGGCGCTAATCCTACTTTTTTCAATAATTCCGTAGTTAAATGATATTCCTGCCCATTTTGTATCCAAGTATCGCCCACAATTTCCGCCGTTGGCAAAAATTCCGCAGTCAACCTTACGGCGTCCTTTTCAATTTGCCATTCTTCTGCTTCTTTTACAAACTCATTATAGAGATCAAGAACTTCCGCTTTTTCACCATAAATCTCGTGTGCAAATTCTTCAATTTCTCTCTTATAATCTAGATATTTTTGCTCCGAATTACTCTCTTCAATCGCTGACAAAAAGTCATTTTTTGCCGACTCAAACGTCACTGGCGACGGATATCGTTTAATGAATTTCTTTAAACTTTCCTCCGTTACACCATCATAGTTGTCAAACCCCATTCCAGTCATATAGGCAACAATCCTGCGCTTATATTTGTTGTCTTTTATCTTTTCAAAAACTTCTCCAAAATTACCGCGCGGCACCGACTCAATAACTTTATTAAAGTCCGATTTACCAATTTGCCCATTCGTCACTCGACGATAAAACGTCTCTTTTTCTTCTTGACTAAGCTCTATGTTTTCCGACTTCAAAAAATTTAGATCTTTTTTCAAAATCGCTTTTATAATCTGTTCTTTTCGGTTTTGCTCACCCATTCTGTTTATATTTTAGCATACTTAAGATAATCTGTTTATGCTATAATTAACTCATGGAGCAATACGAAACAAACCCTCTAAATTCCAATGTCTTTTTCAGCGTCGGACAACCAGTTATGATTATTTTGCTTGTGTTTACGGGTATCGCCTGGCTCTTTCTTTTGATTGCCCGCCTCACTAAACTTGGTGGACTAGAACTCGTCGCCGGACGTTGGGCGGAAAGATTGTTACTCATCACTTTGCATGCTGGTCTTTTCTGGGTTGGTCTCACTATGTTGATTAGTTATATTAGCATTAGCGCCATTGACGCCCTCGCCGGAGTCGTCCTCATTCTTGGCGCGCTCACTTCTATTATCCGCCGCGTCACTTCCGACCAAGGAAGGGCAAACCACACTCTTTTTGCGACCTATGTTTTTCTTGTCGTCATCATTCTCTGGACCTTTATCTTCTCTAGTGTTTTAAGCGCCCTCCCCGCCACCTTCCGCGACTCTATAGCCGACACTTGGCGCCCAACCTTCTTCAAAGACCTCTTCTCCTTCTGGCACTGGATGTAACACCACCACAAAAAATCGCCAAGATAGGCGATTTCTTTGGTCAAAGCACGTCTACTAGCAAAATTAATTTCATAGATAAAATCACTCGAGAGAGTGTTTTCTTCTGACGAAGCGCTATTATTGATAGAGCGAGTCAGAAAAAACACCCTTTCGGGTGATTTTAGCATGAAATTTGGTATGCCCGACAGGATTCGAACCTACGACCTTCAGCTCCGCAAGCTGACGCTCTATCCAGCTGAGCTACGGGCACGCAACTCATTTAATTATTAGTACCACATCCAACCTTTAGGGTTTTCTGCGGCAAATGTGGATATATTAAAAGAGCAAATAGCCCTTCACTTTACATCCACCTAGAAATTAAATGAGCATCACGATAAACGTGACTATACTATTTTAACATATTTTCAAAAATTATGCTATACTAATCTTATGAAAACCCAAGATAAAGCCATCTCAACCAAAACAAAAACGGGTAGGTTAAAAGCAAAAATTCTTGGTGCCTATTATGGACATCCTATTAAAGATATGAAACTTATCTGCATCACTGGCACAGCAGGCAAAGTTGAAGTCGCAAACTTCGTCCACGAAATATTAAAAGCCGCCGGTCAGCCCGTCAGTGTTATGGCCTCTGATGCAGAAATCAAACAGGGTGCACTTCATAAATTTTTATCAACTGCTTGGAAATCCGGCAGTAACTACGTCGTGGTCACTGCTCCTGCTAGATCTCTCGAAAAAGACGTATTCTATGATCTTCCTATCCATATTGCTGCGCTTACTAATTTCGTGCCAGCAAGCCTTGATGATCCTACCGCTAAACAATACTCCGACGCCGAAACCGCCCTCTTTAACATGAACCCAGATTATGTCATCTTAAACCGCGACGACAGCCATTATCAAGATTTCACAGAATTTGCCGGTCGTGAGGGAACTCTAACTTATGGCTCCGATCGCTTCTCCAATATCCAAATCGTTAGCAGCAAACTTTACAAGATGGGTACCGAGGCCGAGCTTGCCATTGGTAATACTAGCTTTACCGTTGCTTCTTTCTTAACTGGCGAACCAGTAGTTTCCTACATGGCCGCAGCCGCTGCTGTTGCTGATGCTTTGCATGTTACTCCAGCAAAAATCGAAGAGGGAATCGCAAACTACGACCCAGATAATCTTACCAAATCAGAAGCCAATTAGCCTTTTATAGTCGAACATCGTAAACTAATACTTCTATAAAGAAATCAAAAAACCGCCCACAAAGGGCGGTTTTTATTTTTAACTATTGTGTATCAATCACTCTCATTACCTCAAACAATGCATCAGCTCTTCTCGCCTCATCACCAATTTGAGTTGCTGTCTTATATGCACCTTCAACCGTTTTCACATCATGCATCGTAGAAAGTGCTTGCTTATAAATATCAAATTTCTCTTCAGGGCTCTTATCAGTCTTATCAAGCAATGGCAAAAGATCTTTTATAATATTCTGCTTCACGTCAGACAAATCCCCAGCTGGAGCAGCTTCAACCGGCGTCTCCATACCTTCAGCAGCCGGAGTCTCCTCCGTTGCAGGCGCAGCTTCCACAGCCGGAGCAGCTTCAGTCGGAGCAGCTTCAGTATTCTGCGCAGGTTCCACTGCCGGTGGCATATCACTACTCGTAATACTCTGAGATAAAATCTGTTCAGCAGATGGTGCCGTTTCTTCTGCAGGAACTAACGGTTCAACTTTTGGTAGCTCATTACTGTTTTCTGGCATCGGTGGCATAGGTGGAACCCCAAATTGCGACACACCATTATCACCACTAGCACTACCGCCATTAGCAACGTCGTCTATTGCTTTTTGTAAATCATTTGTCTGAACAAACTGATCCATTTCCACCCTTATATCTTTATTTAACAAATACCTTTATTTTAGTTTAGCACAAGCTTTTCAACAAATCAACTAAATTCTTAGTGTTCTTACTATTTTATCTAGAAAATCCAATCTTACATTCTCCATAGTCAATCTAGCCCCAAAAGCATCCACAATTTGCTCACCCTGCGCTTCAGGGAAATACACCCACACTCTCGGAGAAAAGCGTTTTCTTGGCGTAAGTACTATCGCAAAATGCCCACCATCATTGATTACGCCAAAACTTTTGTAATCCTCAAAATTCCTTAGTTTATCTCCTTCTTTTAGACCTTTTTCGGACATCGAATATTTTACAACTCTCGGCGGTCTTACCGAATAGACAATTAGCGCAAGTACCGACACAACAATCAGAGCTACAAAACTCCACCATTTCATAAATATACCAAGCGCACTAAACCCTAAACCAATTATAATTAATGCTACATACCATACCGCATTTTTATCATGCGGAATATACTCCCTCGCTTCCCAAGCAATATCTTTCGATTTATCCATAATCAAATTATACCATACTATGCTAAAATAAGCTTATGCAGATTGAGCTCTCTTCTTTCTATTCTCGTCTCGGTTCCATTGTTCTAATTTTGATTCTCGGCTTCGCTCTCGGCAAAGCCAAATTCATCAACAAAAATATCAATAAATTCCTCGTCAATCTCTTACTTACCATTCTCATGCCAGCCTCACTCTTTGCCGCCTTTCCGCCAACCTATGACCACGACTCTGCAAGCCTATTTTTCTCTGGCGCACTCGCCGGCCTACTTGTTATGGCAATGCTAATACTGTTGTCAAAACTCCTCTTTAATAAATTTTTTGTCAAATCCGACAACCTTCGTCTCGAATCACAATTTGGCCTAATCTTCAATAACGCCACCTTCCTCGGTTATCCAATCGTTGCTAGCACCTTTGGCAACGAGGGAATCATTGCTTACTGCGGTTTTATTATTGTTTTTAATATCGCCCTCTTCTCCTACGGCGTTTTTCTCTTTAAGAAGATATTCAATCTAAAGCTCATCCTCAGCACTATCACCAATCCTAATATTCTTGCCGTTATCGCCGGTATGATCATTTTCTTCATCGGTATTAATCTCCCAAGTTTTATTACTGACGCCGTCGGTTTCGTTAGTGGTGCCACCACCCCACTTTCTATTCTTTGCGTCGGCTATATGCTTTCAACTGCACACCTCAAGAAAATCTTCAAAAAATGGAAGCTTATTATTCCAGCCGCCATTCAGCTTATTGCTGGACCGCTTGTTACATTTTTTGCTCTCCGTGCGCTTAATTTTCCGGATATTGTCGTTGCCGTCTGCACACTTATTCAAGCTCTTCCAACAGCAACCAGTCTCAGTCTCTTCGCTACTAAATACGGTGGTGACGAGGTAGAGTCCTCCGAACTTGTTGTTGTCTCCACTCTTCTCTCTATCGCCACACTTCCAGCCATGATCAGTATTTTATTCGGGAAATAATAACTTATAAGTATGATGTTATACTATATCTTAATAAAATAATCGGATATATCCTTGAGAGTTCATCTCCAGAACAATAAAAATAATCCCCTTGGGATTATTTTTTATTCAACTCCTGGCGGAGGGTGGGAGATTCGAACTCCCGCTCCAGATTACTCCAGACTAACGATTTAGCAAACCGTCCCCTTCAGCCACTTGGGTAACCCTCCATTCACTCTATTCTAACATACTTTCTTACTCTGTTCTAGTCCACTATTTCAATTATTTACTTCTGTGATATAATTAGTATAGTTAACTGCGAGAAACAAATGAACAAAACACTTAAAACATCTCTTCAAATTCTTACTGGCATTTCTGCCGCCCTAACAATTACTGCCGGCAAAGTTATGGCTTTGTCCGTCCAAGAAGGTGCCGAAGCCGCTCGTGGTGATGGCATGCCAGCTCAGCTTATTGGTAAAGATGGCGTCTTTACCCAAATTACTAATACCGTACTTTATGCCGTTGGTATTATTTCTGTTATTATGCTTATTTACGGTGGTCTCCGCTATGTTGTTTCTGGTGGTGACAGCAAAAAAGTCACCGATGCCAAAAATACCATTCTTTATGCTATTATCGGTCTTATCATTTCAATTCTCGCCTTCTCCATCGTCAACTTCGTTATCAACGCCGTCACTGGCACCAGCGATTCCGCAGCGAATCCAAGCCTCGAACAGCAACAACAAGACGGCCAGTAGCTAGACCTCTGGCGGTATTAATATCACAGCCGAAGCTAATCTCATTGCTCCGGCTTTTTTAATTACATCTACCGCTGCATCCATCGAAGCTCCCGTCGTCCAAACGTCATCAATCAAAAGATAAGCCTTCGTCGAGTCCAAACTGTGACCGTTATTAGAATCAAATCTTCGTGCAACCTTATATGCTGTTTTTGCCTGCCTCTTTCGAGTTTCCTCATCCGCCCCCACCTGCACCGTTCCACTTGTGCGAGCAAGAATCCTTTCAACCTTCCATCCTCGTCGTCGAGCTAAAAATCTTGCAAGTAGCAGCATGTGGTCAAATCCTCTTTCTCTAATGTGTCTAGCAATAGTGGGTAAGGGAACTACAATCACGTCGTCACCATCTCCAAAATTACGCGGAATTGTCGCGTCTAATAACTCGGCAAGCACCTCAACCGTTCTTCGAATCGACTTGTATTTATAATCCTCCGTCAGCTTCATTAACACACCCTCACGACGTCCTACTGCATAAACCGGATACTTACAAGAACACGTTTTTCGACTTTTTCTACATCTCGGACATATTTTTATCACGTGCTGGATGTTGTAATTTTTACAACGCTCACATAAAAGGCTCCCCAGACAACCACAACCTCTACAAGAGAACGGGGAAACAAGGTCTAAAATCCGCGAAAATGTTGTAATTTTTACATCAAAACCCATATTCTTCTTGATTTTAGCAATAAACACCTTTATAATAAAGCATAACAATATTAATGGAGGTTATATGGCTCGTAATAACGACGACATGCTGATGGAAGATGAACTCGCAGCTGCTTTCTTGGACGAGGGCAATGCAACTCCAGCCGCTACCGAACCTAGCGACATGGAAGAGACCACTTCTGCAGATGACGACGGGTGGGATAATACCGACGAATTTCCAGGACAGCTCGCAGTAGATGTCTACGAAACGGCGGAACAATTAGTAGTAAAGGCTCGTACAGCCGGAATTTCGAAGTCCGATCTCGATGTTAGCATTTCTGATAACATCTTGACCATCTCTGGCATTCTCTCTGGCGGCGAAGATGAACACACCACTCGCTGGCACATTCAAGAATGTTATTGGGGCGAATTCTCTCGTACTATTGCTCTTCCTGTTCAAGTCCGCGAAGACGAAAACAGCGTTAAAGCAGAACTAAAAGATGGTGTCTTAACTATTACCTTTGAAAAGGAAAAAGTCGAGGCTCCAAAGAAAATCCAGATTCAATAATCACATTCTGGAACACCTAGAAATTACCAAAAAACTGCCCGAAAGGGCAGTTTTTAATAGATAAATCTTCCTTTAGCAGAATACATCCGTTAAATCAATCTGGACTTGACTATTCTTCTGATTGTCTGGTTCTTTATTCTCACCTTCACCATGGAATACATTATCAAGCACAAAGTTTACAATTGCAAATGCAAGTAAAGCCACCACTAACCCAATCACCCCGTATAAGATAGTATTTCTCGCCTTCGTAAGTTTTGCTGCATCACCATTTGACGTTATGTAAGTAAATCCACCTATAATAATTACAATAACAGCAACAATCCCAAGCACACCTAAAGCCACCTTAATGATTCTCCACAGAGTCGGTATAAACGTATCACCCGTTTCAGAAATACTACATTCTGCAAGACTAGTAACACTTCTACCCGCCCCCGGCGTACCTTCTGGACAAGAAAGAGCATATGCTTCTTGCGCGCCAAAAACACCAATTAATCCAGTAAAGCTCAAAATACCAGCAAATACCGCCATTATAAACTTTGATGATTTTTTCATTCTCTTCATCCTTCCTTTTAAAATACCCCTCCCCTCTAACAGGGAAGGGGCACCAGATTCTATCTTTATCCTAGATTAGGAAACCTTGAATACGTTATTGAGCACAAAGTTCACAATTGCAAATGCTAGAAGAGCAACCACAAGACCAACGATACCATAAAGAATTGTGTTCTTAGCCTTGGTAACCTTAGCAGCATCACCAGAAGATGTTGTATACTGAACGCCACCCATAATAATCATTACTACTGCGATGAAACCAATTACGCCCAACGCAACGTTAATAATAAGATTAAGGATAGACATAAGATCGCGGTTATCACCAGTAGCTGCAGTCTGCGCTGCTTCACCCGTATACTTCTGAGCTGGAGTCTCAGCACTTACGTTAGGAGCAATCAAAGCTGTTGCACCAAGTGTGGCCACTGCTGCAAGCCCCATCACTGCCATTTTGATTTTTTCTGCAATCTTCATAGAATTTTTTCCCTTTATAGATTATTTGATATTATTATAGCACGTTTTCTTCGGAGAAATCAATAGTTTTTAGCTAGAAAAAACACCTTTTAGTACAAAATTCACCACTGCAAAAGCGAGCAGTGCAACTATCAACCCAACTATTCCGTAGATAATCATACCTCTAGCCGCCGTAATTTTCGAAGGGTCCCCCTGTGATACAATAAACCTTTGTCCACCGACCACAATCACAATCACCGCAACAATCCCAATTATAGAAATTACGCCGTTAATAATGCCTTCTACTACGCTTGGTGCCGTTCCGCTAGTATCGCATCCCAGCGCCGCCGCCTGCTCTGCGTCCGCACTCCCGCAAGCTTTATTTGTCCAATCATTCGCCGCAGTCGCTGGCTGTGTCGCATATACAAACGACGCCACCATAATTCCTGCCATTAACAAAAATGCTGCAATTTTTCTTATCATCTTGCTGCTCCTCCAATCATATTAGATACAAATGCTGTTATCACACCAGCAAGCACGACTATAATCAAGCCAATAATCGCATAGGCGACAATCTGGCTAGCCTGCTTCACCTTCGCTGGATCACCCTGTGAAGCAACGAATTTTATGCCTGCGTAAACCAATACCGCAACGCAAATAATTCCGCCCGCCGCATAAACCCAATAAAGCACATTTGCCAAATTCCCACTCGTCACACCACCGCTATTTGGCAGCTCATTTATCGTCTCATTTATTCCTGAGTTATTTATTGCATCACTTAAATCTGCTAAAATCTTCATCTTTCCTCCCTATGATACATTCGTCAAAATTGACACTATCGTGTTCATAATTATACTAGCAAGCATCGCAACTGCGAGCCCTGCTATTGCCGCAATTAAAGTTTTCTTACCTCTCTCCGCTCTGTCTGGGAGACCCCTCGAGAACATATATAAATATCCACCCCAAGCAATCATAATAATTGCCACATATCCCACCATAATCATTACGTCATACAAGATATTCAATACAATTGCCCATATAAACGGCGGTAATGTGTCTTTAGCGTCACCGCCATCAGCCGGATTTTTCACTTCACATCGACCATTAATCTCTTCTGTTAGTCCATAATACCATGGCCTAAGCGCAAAAAACGCCGAAGAGTTACCGCAACCACCAGAGCTTTCACCACCTCCTGCACCATCTCGCGCATTTGCTGCATAAGCCGGCATTGTCACCCCTATCGCCATCATAAGGACAACAGAGAAATATGTCAAAATCTTCTTCATAAGTCTAATATAGCATAGTTTAACTGAAACCACAAAATATTACTCTTGACGATTCCGCTTATGTGTGCTATAATAGCAAAGTCAGTGCAGGTTACACTGCCAGTTGTTTATTATGTGTAAAAAATCCCTAAGAAAGCATCTTAAGAACGCTATTTTTGGCGTGCTTTTTGCGTGCTTAGGATTTTTCGGTTTATCCACCTCTCCACTTCTTACTGAACCCGTCTATGCCGAGCCTGAATCTTCCGTTTCCATCTCCGAAAACACCGACGATGTTAAAACCTGCTATAGCGAAGTTCCAGGCTTGGGCTGGCTAGTCTGTAACGCCACTAATGCCCTTGGTAAAGCCGTTGATTCTATCTATTCCCAAATTGAAAAACTTCTCGTCGTTGAACCAGTCTCATTTGAGGATAGCTCTCCTATCTATCAAATTTGGCAAATCATGCGCGATGTTACCAATATCCTCTTTGTTATCTTCCTGCTTGTCGTCATCTATTCACAAATTACCGGATTAGGTATCTCGAATTATGGCATCAAAAAAGCTTTACCGAAGCTCATTATCGCCGCAGTTTTAGTTAACCTCTCCTATCTCATTTGTGCTCTCGCTGTAGACGCCAGCAACGTACTAGGCGCCAGCATCCGTGGCCTCTTTGACTCCATCCAATCCCAAGCCATCAACACTGGTGGCTTCGGCGACGCTTCGAGTATTAACTGGACCGAGCTTACTGCCGCACTCATCGGCGGCGGCGCCGTCGCAGGTATTGCTATTATTAGCTTCATCTGGCCACTTATCGCCGCACTCATCGGAGCTATTATCTCCGTCTTAATCGGTCTCATCACCCTCGGCCTCCGTCAAGCACTCATCATTATTCTTGTCATGATTGCCCCAATTGCCTTTGTTTGTTATCTTCTTCCAAATACCGAAAAATGGTTTGACAAGTGGAAAAACATCTTCGCCTCCATGATTATTTTCTATCCAATGTTCAGCTTCCTCTTCGGAGCTGCGCAACTCGCTGGCTGGGCACTCATCGCCTCAGCAGTAAGTTCTGGCAGCGCCTTCATGCTTATCGTCGGTCTTGCCGTTCAAGTTCTTCCACTCATTCTTTCTATTGGACTCATGAAAATGTCTGGCACTGTGCTTGGCGCCATCTCTAGTAAACTCGATAATCTTGCTAACAAACCACGCGAAGGCGTTCGTGCCAACCTTGCTCAGCGCCACGAGCTTAATCGTCTCCGCCGTATTAACAATTCACCTCTTCCAAATTATGCTCTTCAACGTTTCTTGGATAAGAAGAATCGTTCTCGTGCTCTTGATATTGAAAATGAAGGAAAGGTTCGTGCTGGTCGTGCTGAAATCTATGCCCAGAATCGCATCACTGGTAAAAAGAAATATGATCCAGCCTATAACGAGGAGTACAAAAACGGTACTAGGGTTCTTGGTACAACCGCCTCTGGTCGCGCAGCTAAACGCGCCATGGACGTATCTCTCGCCGCTCAAACCGCTACTAAAAATGCCGCTCACGTCCTTGGCAACTACGGCGACTACCATAATCGCACCACAGAAGATAGACGCTTGCACGTTACTGGTGGCCAAAATTATCTCGACCTCTATCGCGCCAACCTCACCGAGCAAAACGACGCCTTTGCCGACGAAGACTGGGTTATTGGCCAATATGATAAATTCAGAAAAGACGAAAATAGCTACGATTATAAGCACTTCGTTACCGGCGCTGCAGGCGCTCTTGGTATGCAAGGTAATCACACAGTTCTCGGTGAAGTCATTAGTAAATCCGCCAAAAATGAAGCTATGCGCAAAAGCTATACTAACCTTGTCTATGCTAAATGGGGCTATGGCAAATCCGATGCTCGTAGTATGCTTGTTGGTTATTACGTTGACGATGATGGCTTTGCTACTACAAGACCAGATAAGTACGGCCGCCGCGAAAGACTTTCCACCTACACCGATCCAACTACCGGCAAAACCACCAAGATTAAAGAGCGTAGCCCTGGTGAATTCTTGAAATATCACCCCGAATATCTTACTCAATCAGCTTACGACCTTAAAGACGAAAATGGCTATTACTATAACGCTAATGACCAAGATGGCAATTTCATCGCTCGCGTCTACAAAAAAGACAGCCCAGCAATGAAAGAAATCTTCCAAAACTGGGATATGCCAATCAACGACCCTATCAACGGTCTCTACGGTATTTTATCTGGTATCAAACAAGGTGACTATTCTAAATATGGCCTTGAAGCCGTTGGTCTTGCCAACTTAAGTACTACACTTAATCGTGCCACGCTTTCTGCAGGCTTCAAAGAGAAAGCCGCCTTTGCCGGCCCAATGTATGCTACTTCTGTCGGACAACGTTACATTAAAGACTTTGTCCACCTCAATATTGCTCGTCTCGACAACCTTATCAAAACAGCAAAGCCAAGCGGCTTCAACACCCAAGACGTTGCCGAATTTGGTCAGCTTAAGATGTTGATGGATCCAGCCAACTGGGATTGGATGCTCTTCAACGAAGATTCTCTCCGTAGTTTCCGCAATGTCAACGGTGAACCTCTAAAAGGTACTCAATACAAGCTCGACACAAATGGCAAAGTCATGTTCGATGATAATGGTAACCCAATTATCGAGAACCAAAACATTCCATTCGAACAGGCTACTTTCGAACAGCTTAAGAACACCATTTTCCGCAAATATCTTCTTCCTGCCGCTCCAAAATTCGCTACCATGATGTCTCGCATCACCAATGGCATTATCGACAATCAGAAGCCAGGTGTTGCCGACAACTGGAATGGTTTACTTGACTCCATGGAGAAATGGAACGATAGCGAATGGTCCAGCAAATACCCACTTCTCAAAAATCCATTTGCTAAGCAAACCAATGATACCATCTCCCGCGCTCGTGAAGTCAGTCGCCGTATTAGGCCTAACGCTTCACCAGAGCTACGCGAACGCATGCAAAAATCCGCAGCTCACGCTAACAATCTTGACGATTCTTGGCGTCCATTCAAGATGACGGAAGCAGAACGTCATGCGGACCGCGAATATATCAGGGAAGAGCGCGCCGCACCTTGGGGAGCTTGGGCGCAGAATCCAGACGAAAGCAAAAATTACATCACTCGCATCGAAATTCTAGCTGCCGAACATCCAAGCGATCCCGAGGGATTCGTTTGGGCAGCCAAAGAATATCTCGACGAAATCGCAGCTTCTGATCCACGCATCGGGACAGCCATTGAAGCTTTCGAGGATTACACCATGATTCACCGAGGCGATGCTGGCACGACCGTCGAAGATTATACCGACGAACTTATTGGCTACGTCAGCATGGCTACCTTTGAATAAAAACATCGCTATAAAGCGATGTTTTTTTATCCCATTTATGCTATTATAATAATATATGGCGCAATATAAGGTCCCGCAGGACGTCGAAGCTGATGATAAGCTTCTTGGTCCATTCAGTTTTCGCCAATTCGTCTATCTTATGATTATGGGTGGATGCATTGGCCTTGCTTTTGCACTCTTCCAAATTTTTCCAGTTCTAGCACTTTTACCAGCCCCTTTCATTATCTTTTTTGGCGCACTCGCACTTCCATTGAAACGCGATCAGCCAATGGAAACTTATCTTGCAGCTGTTGTTTCTTATCACTTGAAACCTAACAAGCGTCTTTGGAATCCTGGGCAACGAGAATCCACCGTCGAAATTACTGCTCCAAAACAAGTAGAAGAACCTCGCACCCGCGATCTTACAGGTGAAGAAGCAGGGAACCGTCTGTCTTTCCTTGCTAATGTTATTGATACCGAAGGTTACGCCGTTCGTGGTGGTCTAAACAACGCCCCACTTCGCGGCGCAGTCCTGCCTACCGAAGCCGAAATCGCTCCCGATGTCCTAGATTATTCCGCCTCCGCCAACATTAATCAATTATTAGAAGAACAAGAATCAGAACGTCATCAAGCCGCATTAGACCAGATGCGAAACGCTATTAGCAATTCCGCCAATCCTACCATCGCTACTGCACCATTTACTAGTGATCCTAACCTACGCAATCTCGCCAACAACAACGATTATTCCGTTGCCACAATATCAAAAGAAGCTGCACGCATGACAAATAACTAAGGAGAATACATGAATCCACAACAAGGTACACCACAAAACCCGCCTACGGCATACAATCCATACACCATGGGCATGCCGGCTTCTCCACAGCCAGTCGCCATGCAACCAGCTCCACAACCAATCTCGCAGCCGACTCCACAGCCAATTGCTATGCAGCAGCCTGGACCGATCCAGCAACCTGCTCCACAAGTCACGCAATCCGCACAACCACTAGTAGCAAATCCTGCTATTGCGGCGACTCCTATTGATTCAACTCAAGTCGCGCCAGCAGCAGGGAACCAGCCAGCCGTTCAGCCTAACGCTACCACCGCCTCGCCTATTTCTAATGCTCCTACACAACCAGCCAACCAAAAAAAGACTAGTTCTGACGACCCCCTTTCTACTCAATCTACAATTCTTATTTCCGAGCTCCGCGACGGTCTCGTTATTATGAAAGATGGTTCTTTTCGCGCTGTTATAGCCTGTCAATCCATCAACTTTGACCTTATGAGTGAAACCGAGCGCGAAGGTGTCGAGTATGCTTATCAAAGCTTTCTAAACTCTCTCAATTTCACCACCCAAATCCTTATTCGCTCCCAACGCGTAGATATTGGTCCATACATCGAACGCCTTACTGAAATCAGAAAGAACAACGACAATATGTTGCTCGGCGTTCTCATGGATGACTATATCAACTTCATTGACGCCCTATCTCAAGAAGCAAACATTATGGATAAATCCTTCTTCATCGTTGTCCCTTATTATGTTTCCAAAGAAGCAGAAAAAGTCCTCACCCAAACCAAGAATATTTTCACTAGCTTCACTAAATCCAAACAAGTTGAAATCACCAAAATTGATCGCGCCACTTATGATGCCGCCATTAAAGAAATCAACAACCGTGTTGAAACTGTTATCTCTGGGCTTTTCCAAATTGGTATTCATTCCGTTCGCCTCAACACTCGCGAACTTGGCGCCCTCTATTACAACTTCAACAATCCAGACACTGCCGTTCGTGAACCATTAGTCGATTTTACCAAACTCGCCACAACCTATGTAAGAAAAGGAGAGAAAAATGAGTAGAAAGAATAAAAAGAATACCCAGCTTACCGCAGCACAAATCGCTGCACAAGCGCAAGCTATGGAAGAGGCAGAAATCCAGCGCGCCTTCGAACAGGGTATTACTACTCTCCGCGATCTTATCTCCCCATCCAGCATCGAAATCCATTCAGATTACTTCCGCCTAGGCACCAAATATGGTCGCACGCTTTACGTCTATGGCTATCCACGCTCTCTCTATACCGGCTGGCTTTCTCCACTTATTAACATCGACGAAGTTCTTGACATCTCCATGTTCATTTATCCAGTTGACACCACTGTCGTCATGAAAAATCTCCAGAAAAAGGTTACACAACTCGAAGCAAGCATGGCAGTTAATTCCGAGCGTGGCAAAATTCGCGACCCGGAACTAGAAGCAGCAATTGGTGACGCCGAGGAACTCCGTGATCAGCTCCAAGTCGGTCAGGAAAAATTCTTCCGCTTTGGTCTTTATGTCACACTCTGGGCAGACTCACTTGATGAGCTCGGCTTCGTCCAAAGAAAAATTGAGACCATCTTCGGACAGCAAATGGTATTCTCCAAAGTCGCTAGCTCTCAACAGGAGCAAGGCATGAACTCCTGTATGCCTGAATGTACCGATCAGCTTCTCATCCGTCGCAATATGAACACTGGCGCCATCTCCACTTCCTTCCCATTCACTTCCGCTGATCTTACTCAAGAAAAGGGAATCTTATACGGCATCAATATGCACAATAACGGCCTTGTCATCTTCGATCGTTTCTCTTTGGAAAACGCTAATATGGTTGTCTTTGCTAAATCTGGTGCTGGTAAATCTTTCACCGTAAAGCTTGAAGCTTTGCGTTCTATGATGGTTGGCACAGAAGTTATTATTGTCGACCCAGAAAACGAGTATCAAAAGCTTGCTGACGCCGTTGGCGGTTCTTATATTCGTCTCTCACTTAACTCCGATGTCCGTATTAATCCGTTTGATCTTCCAAAGGTCGTCGACGCCGAAGATGCCAACGATGCTCTCCGCGCTAATCTCGTCGTATTACATGGTCTTTTCCGTCTCATGCTTGGTGGTGCTACCCAAAATGCCGATGGCTCTACCGCTCTTGCCGGGCTTACACCAAACGAAGAGGCAGACCTCGACCAAGCTCTAATTGATACCTACGCTCGTGCTGGCATCACTTCTGATCCACTCACCCATCAATCCACCCCACCAACCATTATCAACCTATATGATACTTTACTCCATATGGGTGGCACCGGTCCTAACCTTGCCCAGCGTCTCCGCAAATATACTACTGGTACTTTTGCCGGCATCTTTTCTCAACAATCCAACATCAACATTAATAACCAAATGGTCGTATTCAATATTCGTGATCTCGAAGATGAACTTCGTCCAGTCGCCATGTACATTGTTCTTTCCCACATTTGGAACGTTGTCCGCGCCGAACAAAAACGCCGCCTTCTCATCGTTGATGAGGCATGGCAGCTCATGAAATATGAAGATTCTGCAAACTTCCTCTTTTCTCTTGCTAAACGCGCCCGTAAATATTACCTTGGACTTACTACCATTACCCAGGACGTCGAGGATTTCATGAGCAGCAAAATGGGTCGCGCTATCGTCAGCAACTCCTCTATGCAATTCCTTCTCAAACAATCTACTTCCGCCGTCGACGTTTTATCTGACGTCTTTAAGCTCACCAACGAAGAGAAAAAACGTCTCTCAAACTTCCCAGTTGGACAAGGGCTCTTCTTTGCCGGACAAAACCATGTCCATATTCAAGTTATCGCATCAGATACAGAAGAATCTCTTATCACCACCAATCCAGTTGCCGCAAACCCTGGTGTTTAGGCGCCAAATATGGTATAATTACCCCATATGGCAGGTCAAAAAAACTACTTTGGCAAAGGTAATATTCGCCCTTCTTTTCCAGGCTCAAAAAAACCTACAAACCCTGCCGATCCAATTCTTCGTATTAGAACGAAACCAGAAGAGTCACAATCTCCGGATCAACCATTAAAATCCGCCGAATCTTCCGCTAGCTTAGCGGAGCTAAAC
>JAZLDZ010000004.1:0-5959 GCA_045615025.1 Candidatus Nanosyncoccus sp.
ACTGTTGCGATTACGTCTGCATCATAATTAAGTGGTAATTCGGAGCGTCCAATTACGTCAACATCACATTGGTAGAATTCACGGAAGCGTGCTTTCTGAGCGCGTTCGCCACGGAAATTTTTGCCGATTTGGCAAAC
Source organism: Candidatus Nanosyncoccus sp. (assembly GCA_045615025.1). GTDB lineage: Bacteria > Patescibacteriota > Saccharimonadia > Saccharimonadales > Saccharimonadaceae > Nanosyncoccus. The sequence goes on from JAZLDZ010000004.1 coordinate 138, forward strand.
GCGAAATGGAAAAGCGAGATTACTTTCATGTTCAACAATGTAGCGAGCAAGCGGAACGGTATGATCAAAACGCAAGCTCTGGGTGGAGTCGTCGGCAGATTCGTCGGTCTTGATAACACGGTAAATTTGTTTCTCGGTATCGCCGCCGGCTTTGGCAAAAAGAATTTCATTGCGGTCAATGGTTGGAGTTTCGATGCTCTGGAAGCCGTGAAGATGGAAGGCCTTCGCAATTTCGTTTTTGTATTGATTAAAAATGGCCTGCTCGGAAGGTAAAAGTTCGAGCATACCAGAAATTGGAGAGGTGTTCATCTTTTTCATAAGATGATTATATCACATTTTCACTCCCTGATAAAAGCATATACGCTATTGACATTTTTTACGAAGTGTGCTATAATTAAGAGATAGTACATTAATATACCATATAAGGAGGGGTGAAATATGATATGTAAAAATGAAACGGTGTCTTGTTTGATGGAGAATGCCAAGGAAATTGCCGAGAAGACAGCGCGAGGTAATGTCGCTGCGATGCTCGCAATCGAAACGCTTTTAAAAGACTACGATGGAGCACAGGCTTTTAAGGAAATGAGTATAATGCTAACCAGCGAAGAATGGGGTAAATTATATTCTATTTGTGAGGAAGATCCGTCCAGAATAGTACCAAGCGTAATTGTAATTAACTGCATGCGCGACGATTTAATCGTGCGGAGAAATTTGCGGTTAAAGTATCCGGCGCAATTCGCGATAGAACCAATCGAGGACTATTTTCAGCTTGCTGGAAATGCAAAATGGTTGGTCGACAAAAGACTGCGCGAAGCGTTTATAAAACGTTACAACGACGCAAAAAATTGCCAAAGCTAATGTCGAAGATTTGCTGAAGCTAATAGTGAAAATCCACCAGAACCAATGGCGAAATACTCCGCTAAAAACAGACATAAAAAGCCCGCTGATTATGCGGGCTTTTTCATGATAAGATATAATATATGGCGATCGATGATTATTCGGAAATGCAAAGCAGGCTGAAGCAGAGTGCCGACAGTAAATATCGTGATTTTACGATGAAAATTTGCACGAGTAAGCATCCACTTATAGGCGTGAGAGTGCCACAAATACGAAGCTACGCAAAGCGGGTTCCGCCAGAAAAAATAGAAGAATTTATTATGATCAAACCTTCGACCTATGAGGAAGTTTTGCTGCATGGTTTTCTGATTGCGAGGCTGCCTTATGAACGTATACTCAAATGGTTTGACTCTCATTTGAAATATATTGATGATTGGAGCACTTGTGATATTTTTTGTTCGGCGATAAGCAGAATGGTCAAGAAAAATAAGGAAGATTTTTTGAAGGATAAAATCGTAGAATTATTGAATGATAAGCATGAGTTTAGTACGCGGGTCGGATTGGTTATGCTTAAATGTTGTTATGTAGAACCTGGTTATTTGAAATTCATTTTTGCCGAAGCGGACAAGTTGTCTAGTCGAGAAGAGTACTATGTGAAGATGGGGTTAGCGTGGTTAGTTTCGGAATGTTTTATTAAATACCCTTCGGACACAATGAAGTATTTGTTGAATAGCAAGTTGCCGACATGGACTCTTAATAAGACTATTTCAAAGATTTGCGATTCGTACCGCGTGGATGAGGACACAAAAAAATCCCTGCGGGATCTTTTATTGGTGGGGGCGAATTGTTCAGGCATTAACAATCTATAAAAGTATAAACAGGGAGTGCTACTTGAATATTATTAAGAATATGGGATAATATTTATATGAGAAGATGTACGTCCAGATCTAATTTAGTTGGGCAAAGAGCGGGTACGCTCGTTGCTAAGGAATATATAGGAAATAGCCAATGGCGATGTATTTGTGATGTGTGCAGAAATGAGGTAATTATAACTACAGACCGGTTTCATAAACTAGACAGGCTCGGAATGAATGGCTGTAAACATCAATTACCAGTCAATATCGGAGAAGTGTACGGTTTTCTTACTGTCATTAAGCGCGCAGATGATTATGTTAAGCCAAAAACTGGTCGGCATGAAAAACAATGGCTTTGCCGATGTGTATGCGGACGAGAAAAAGTTATTTTACAGTCAAATCTAAAAGCCAATAAAAGCATGACTTGTGGTTTATGCAGTACTCGGGTCTCTATTCCAGAAAAAGCAACTCTATTTTACTTAAAGAAAATATTTGATGATGTTAGGGAAAACTATAGGCCAGTTTTTTTGGACGGCAAAGAAATAGATATCTTTATTCCAGAAATAAAACTAGGAGTTGAGTATGATGGGGGACGATGGCATTCAGAAGTAGCTAAAGACATCGAAAAAGATAGAAAATGCGACGAGAATAACGTACGAATAATCAGAATTCGAGAGCCAGATTGCCCACTTCTTGATGGCTCGATTATTACCCCTAAGGCTATCATGAACGGGAACCATATGACCGAGCCAATTAAGCAGCTCTTAGGGATTATCGAGAACGATTATCATATCAAAACGAGCATTGACGTAAATTGCTGTAGGGACAACGCGGAAATCTGTAAGTTCCTCGTAGATGGCACGGATAGTAAATCTTTAGCCGAGTTATACCCTGACATTGCAAAAGAATGGGACTATGAGAAAAACTATCCGCTAACTCCGGATAGAGTGGCCGCTCATGCGGGCAAGAAAGCCTATTGGATTTGCCCTAAAGGGCATAGCTATCCAGCAGAAATTGCATCGAGAACAGGCAAACGTCCGTCTGGGTGCCCGTTTTGCGCAGATTTTGGACCAGGTCTTTTTAAAAATGGGGAATATATTGGCGAGCACTCCCTTGCAAAAGAGCGGCCAGATATAGCTGCGGAATTCATGGAAGAAAAGAATGGTATCTCAGCTGATAAAGTAGCGGTATCAAGTAATAAGCCAATGTGGTTCAAGTGTTCAAAATGCGAGCATGAATGGCCGTCAAAGGTAAATAATAGAACTTCATCGAATAATCAAGGTTGCCCAAAATGCGCAAGAGAAAAACAAGTAATGACTCGTTTAAAAAGTGACGTCGCTAGCAAAGGAAGTCTATTTGAAATGTACCCTGACATATGTAAATATTGGGACGCAAAATCAAACACATTAACCCCTAAAGATGTTCATCCTGGATGTAAAATGCTTATAAACTGGAAGTGCCCTATGTGTGGTTATACTTGGGGGTCGAAGGTTTATAGTATGGTTAGGTCAAAGCGGAAGGGCTGTCCTAAATGTATTCGCAGAATAGCACCAAATGCTCGCGCTGTTATTAATATCGATACCGGGGAGGTATTTAGTAGTATAGATGGCGCTGCCAAGTCATGTAATTTAGTGTGTGGTGAAAGAATAGGAAAAGTTTGCAAGGGTCAAGCAGATACTGCTGGTGGATATCATTGGAAATACAAAGATTAGTTTTTGAAGACCTGATTGTTTGGGGTATTAACAGACATTTTAACAGGGGCGAAAATCGCATTTTCGGCAGTTTTTTGCTGCAAAAATGGTTCAAAATTACATACTATTACTGCGAGGCACTTAACAGAAACTTGCTACTAAAAAATCGGCCAAAATGCCGAGTTAAATAAAATTTGGTGGCTCCGACTGGACTTGAACCAGTGACACAAGGCTCTTCAGGCCTCTGCTCTACCAACTGAGCTACAGAGCCACACACATTGTAGACATCTATTATTATAACAAAAGGGCTGCAATTTCGCAACCCTTTAGAGTTTGAGATTGAACAGATTCGTCTCGTACTGAAACTGTTTAGCCTCGAGATCATTTTGTGCCAAAAATGCGATCGCCGGCATCGCCGAGTCCCGGAACAATATAGTTATTTTCGTTAAGGCCAAGATCGATTGTACCGATAAACAACTTAACTTCGGGATGCTTTTTCTGGAGTAAATCAACGCCTTGTGGGGCGGCGATAATACAAATGAAATTGATGTTTTCGCCTTTGCAACCTTGATCTTTCAATTTGGAAATTGCCGCATCGGCACTGCCGCCCGTAGCAAGCATAGGATCAAGAATAAAAATTTCACGCTCCTCGGTATTCTTGGGCATCTTGTAGAAATACTCTACTGGATTAAATGTTACTTCATCACGATAAAGCCCAATAAAGCCAGTTCGGCTCTGCGGGAAAAGATGTTTCACGGCGGGCTCCATGCCCATGCCGGCGCGAAGAATTGGCGCAATTACCATTTTCTTACCAGCAATACGCTGTGCGACCATCTTACAAATCGGCGTCTCAATTTCGTATTCTTCCAGTTTAAAATTCCGTGTCGCTTCAATCATTTCCAGCTCGGTAATTTCCTCGACAATAGTGCGGAAAACTGAACTTGGTAAGCTTGCATCACGTAGTTGATCGATTTTGTGAGTGAGCGCAGAGTATTCCTTGCTCAGAACGTGAGTATTATCCGCAATCTTAACTTCGGGATATTTAACAATCAAGTCCCGGCACAATTCTAGCGTTTTCTGTCTGTTCATAATTCCCCCCTTTCTAAGGTGCATCAAAACGTAGTAGTTACGACGCCTGTATTATATCATATTTTTATTATTTGACAGAGGTGTCGACAAAGAGTTTTTGGTCTTTGATCTCGTCGGGGAGATAGTTTTTGTCAAGATGGAAACCAGCTTCCCATTTTTGACCTTTGCCAAAGCCTAAATCTTCCATGAGTTTAGTTGGAGCATTACGCAAATGAATTGGCACAGGCAATCCCATAGAATTATGCGCGAGCGCCTTGGCTTTTGCCCAACCATTATACGTGTCGCGATTCTTTTTGCACTTAGCAAGAACGACCGCAACGTGACTTAGAATAATCCCGCCTTCTGGCATACCAACGCGCTCGATTGCTTCAAAAGCCGAAATAGCAAGATTCAAAGCGCCGTTCCCTGCTAAGCCAATATCTTCACTTGCAAAAATAACCATGCGACGAGCAATAAACTTGGGGTCCTCGCCGGCCTCAACCATGCGCGCGAGATAGTATAATGTTGCATCGACATCACTTCCACGCATGGATTTGATGAAGGCGGAAATATTGTCATAATGATTATCGCCTTTTTTATCATAACCCGGTACCTTGCGACCGGCGGCTTCTTTGACGACATTCTCGTCAATTTTTTGAGCAAGAGGAAGCGCCAGCTCCAAGTCGCCGAGTGCAGAGCGGGCATCGCCGCCCGATAGTTCAGCGAGGTAGTCAATGGCTTTTTTAGTAACACGTTTTCCTGCTTTTTCTGCTTTGATGGCGCGAGTTAGTACGGTTTTTATGTCATCCTTTTTAAGTGGTGCAACTAGGACAACACGGGAGCGTGAAAGTAGTGGCGAGATAACTTCAAAACTAGGATTTTCTGTAGTGGCGCCAATTAAAGTAATCAAGCCGGATTCGACATGTGGCAAAAAAGCATCCTGTTGTGCCTTATTAAACCGGTGGATTTCATCAACAAATAGTACGGTGCGATTTTTTAAATTCCAGTTCTGCCTAGCGCGCTCGACGACTTTTTCGACGTCGGATTTATGTGCCGTAACGGCGGAAAGTTCGATAAAATCAGCCTTAAATTCGCGAGCCAGAATACGAGCTAGTGTGGTTTTTCCGGTACCCGGAGGTCCCCAAAAGATTAAGTTGACCGGCTCGCCTTTTTTAACGATTTCGGTTAAAATTTTGCCATCACCAATAATTTCTGATTGCCCAACAACTTCATCCAAAGATTTCGGGCGCATGCGCTCGGCGAGAGGAATACGATTTGAGCTAGTCGTAGAGTCTACCGCAAGCTCAGTGGACTTTTTCATGGATGGCATTTAACTCCTTTTTATCATTTTAGCGTTTTCATCAGAGAAAGT
>JAZLDZ010000005.1:0-9366 GCA_045615025.1 Candidatus Nanosyncoccus sp.
GGGACAGATGGAAAAGAAGGTGATGGAACGCCTCATGGCTGCGAATCCGATTGGCAATGGGAATACGATTACGACAGACCAACGAGGTTTGTAGGTAGTGTTGCTGTCGACTGGGTAAAATTCTACCACTTTGACTATCCAAGCGAATGGAAGTATAGTCGTCTAACTAACTTCCAATATGACGGCTATAAAACCGGCTATCCTAACCTAACTTCCGCCACTGCCACCGGCAAAGAAGGTGCAAAAAACGACATCGAACCTGGCGAATGTATGCTCGATCTTAAGACTGATAGCCAAAAACAACCCGTAATTAACCTCAACGGTATGCTCGGCCTATTTATCCGCATGTCCGGCCAACGCACTTCTGAATTCGGCGTCGCCGACGAGGGGAATATTAAAACTCTTGCGAATACCGATTTTCTCCACGGACGATTACACCCATGCGTAGTTACTGGCGGAGATCTACTTTGTGAAGAATTTACCGATTCGGAAAATGGATGGTCGGCAGACGCAGCAGAAATCGCAGAGAATAATTTTCTTTCACGTCTCATCAGTGGCAGCGCCTTTACTAACTTTACGAACAACATAACCTCTATGAAAAAAGGTTACGAAAGCGATATGATTTTTGAGGATCCTACTAGAGATAATGATCTCTTTATTAACGAAATGAAATACTACTCCGCCTATCTTTCTCTTATTCAGTGGATGGAAGCAAATAATCTTTTGACCAAAACTAGCACTACCGCCGTTCTAGAAGATTACTACAGGGAAAACCCTCTTGATAATTCCTATGAAGGTATCCTTGCTCGCTACTCTGGCTACAGTAAAGATACCGTAATTGCCGTTCTAAATCTCATCGATTACACTGAATTCCTAGCAAATTATGATCCAACCAATCTCTATCCACTCACACCAAAGTCAGAAAATATAATTACCTACGATAATCCAGAGATCATAGCAGCTCCAGAACCAGTCATAGACAACAACGACATTATCTTCGACGAACTTCGTAATCGCGTGGTTGCAGGCTAATCGCACCCTTATCTTGACTTTTTATATAATCTGTGGTATAATGTAAGTATAGATTGTAAACTAAGCTTAACCGCTATAAAAACCTACAAATCGCACCTTTAAAAGGAGGTATACTTATGGAAAAACAATTTTTTTCTATTCTGCTTGTGCCCATTCTTTGCATGAGTATTATCGGATGCGGAAACGCTTCTGCTAAAGATAGTGGCAATACTGAACCAGAAACCACAAACGTAGTCACGGTAGAAACAAAATCAGATACTATTCCTTCCATTGTGTCATCTAATGACATAAGTGATACTGCAACTACCGATGTAAGTTCCATGTTTTCACAAAACTACACTGGCAGCCTCTATAATTTGCCAGCAGGAAGCGAAAACGAGGCTTGGACAGAAGCACAACTCGATACCTATTTAGAAAAAAATCACGTTTTAGATAGCTGTCTTATCGAGAAAAAAGGAGTCTACAAATTCTATATAGACGACCTAATGACTAACTGTGGTTTCGAATATGTTGATACTTTCTATCAAGAGAGCTACGAAGAATATATTGTCTACCACAAAAAAGCTAAGGGCTTACAATTTATAGCCCGGTATTCAGACGTAAACCATTTAAGTATCTATATCGATGATGGAACAGAACAAATCTGCATAGTGATGAACGGATTATACAATTCTCCACTACCAGAAAATATCAATGTTCGTTCCGAACATTTTATAGGTCCAAATGACAACGGTAGGGCAAATACGAAAGCGCGACTCCTACACCTAAAAGGCATCGCAGCAACACTGGATTATCTTAGCAATTCTGACACGATCGATTGCGCAAGATTGCCCTATCCGTCTAGGTATAACTTACAACTTCACCCTAGCCAAGCATTTTCACTGGAAAAGAAGCTTCAATTTATGCCTAGCGATATCACCTTCCAAGACGACATCAAAGTATACCAAGACTAACCAAAACGCCCTATCTCTAGGGCGTTTTATTCTTTATGGGCATAGCGCATACACTAGCTATAAATTCAATATCATGATATAATGACCACATTGTTGGACCGTCGCCAAGTGGTAAGGCAACGGGTTTTGGTCCCGTCATTCGCAGGTTCGAATCCTGCCGGTCCAGCCACAGAATTAAAATAGACCCGAAGGGTCTTTTTTTAATTCTGGACGAGCGTAGCGAGTCGCAGGATTCGAGCCAGGTTCGCATTCGAGCGAAGCGAGAATCCTTATTTCCTGCCGGTCCAGCCAAGAACAACGTAATTTTATTTAATGTCTTTTCCGACAATCTTCAACAATTGTTGTCTGAGATCAATAATTTTTCCATCTATTTGCTGCGCCATTATAGTTCCGACTAGCTCGTCATTCACTGTCTCATAAACTCTATAAAATTTTGCTACATTAGCAGCACCCGCAATCTCACCAGCAACCTTAAAGCTATATTTCTCTAAACTCTGCCTAATCGGCATATACTGAACTGTCCCATTCGCGAGCAATATCAAAAGCACATCGTCCCTAGGATCATCACTGGCACGTCCCACCATTAAATCCGCAACCGATTCTTCGCCCATTGTAATTTTAAATACTTCCTGATCAACGCGCGAAGAATTAACATCATAATAAGAATTAGCAAACTCCCAATTTACTTCAAAAGAAATACCATTACCGTCATCATTAGCAAAAACAGCAATCACTTGATGTCCATCAACATTGCGTATAATCTGACCCATTTTATACGTTTCGCCCTCAATCCGGTTTTCAATTTTATCTGTATCATACGTCAAAAGGCCCATCGACGCGACGCTTTGAGGCGTCCTATTCGCGCCTTCAGCCGTAGTAGTCGGCTTATTCACAGCTATCGCAATCGTAGAAACCAAAAAAACCAATGCAAGACAGCCAAAAACCGCTGCGAGTACCGCTAGAGCCTGCTCCTTAGTCAGCGAAGTAACTTTCTTTTCCTTTTCGATTTGTGGCGTAGCGCTACCGAACCCAGCAGACTGTGGACTAGACTGTGGTGTAGCCCCACCAAATCCAGCAAACTGTGACCCAGATTGCGAACCCGTATTAAATTGTGACGTCATATTTTCTTGCATATTTTTCTCTATTCAACCTTATTATAGCATAAACACTTCCAGGAGTATAAAAAATCACCCAAATATGATATAATAAAACAGATATGGAAAAGATTATAGAGGTTAAAAACCTAACTAAAGTTTACGGCAGAAGATCGACCGCTTTTACCGCATTAAAGAATATCAATCTCGAAATTAATAAAGGTGAATCCGTCGCCATTGTCGGAAAATCCGGCTCCGGCAAATCAACCTTTATGCATCTTTTAGCCCTACTTGATAAGCCTACCAAAGGTCAAATTTTCATCAAAGGCGAAAATTCCACTAAACTAAGCAAAAGCCACTTAAATCGCCTTAGGAATCGTGAGTTCGGCTTCGTGTTTCAACAGTTTTTCATGAACGCTAACGACACCGTCCTAGAAAACGTACTTCTACCGTTAAAAATCGCCAAAATCAGTCGTTTTAAACGCAAAAAAATGGCCATGGAGTCCCTAAAGACCGTCGACCTTGAAGAAAAAGCCAAAAACAGAGCCAAAGATCTTTCCGGCGGGCAAAAACAACGCGTCTGCATCGCTCGTGCCATCGTTAATAACCCCGACATCATTTTTGCCGATGAGCCTACTGGCAACCTTGATTCAGCCACCGGTGATAAAATTACAGACCTGCTTTTCAAACTTAATCGTGAAAAAGGCGTCACGCTTATCATTGTCACTCATGACGAAGATCTAGCAAAGCTTTGCTCCCGCATCGTCCGTATTTCTGACGGAGTCATTATTTCCGACCAAGCTGTCCGAAAAGATGTCCAAAAAAAATCTAGTGAGCGCTGGGAGAAAGAAGCAGCACGCGTCAAAAAAGCTAACGACAAGAAGGGGAAGAAATAATATGAAAATCACTGATTTAATCATTACAGCAAATCATAATTTGATGAGAAACAAGACTCGTACTTTTCTAACTATTCTAGCTATTTTCATTGGTAGCTTTACCATTATTCTAAGTAATGCTATCAATACTGGCGTCAATGACTTTATCGACCGTCAACTCGAATCGCTAGGCGGCGATTCATTTATCGAAATCTCCCCAGCAGCGCTTTCCGACCAACTTGAATCTATGATGGGCGGCTCCAACGAACCAAAAGAATACAATGCCGAAAAATCCGCCGGCGATTCCACCGTAATTACGGATGAAGATCTCGAAAAAATCAAATCCGTTGACGGCATTATTTCTGCTAAACCATACAAAATCGCCACCGTCGAATACATTACTAGCGACAAAACCAACAAACGTTACAAACTCACCGTCGCCACCATGCCGACCGATAGTATCCATGCCGACCTTTCTGCTGGTCGCCAAACCAAAGCCGAAGCTCCCGAGCGAGAAGTTATGATTACTGAGAAATTCGTCCCGGTGCTTGGCTTCGCCTCGAACGAAGATGCTCTCGGAAAAACCATCACCTTTGGTGTCAAACAGCCAATTAAATGCTATACAGTTTCTAACCCAAATGATTGTATCGCCGAAATCACCGCCACTATTGTCGGCATCGAAGCTCCAAGCGTTATGTCCGTCTCTGGTGATGCTCGCATCAATAATTCTACCGCTTCTGCACTTTACGATTTATATACCGAGGGCGTTGACGAAACTGTCAAAAATCGCACCTCTCTCGTCACCGCAGAAATCGAACCAGAAAAATCCGAGCAAATCAAAAAAGACCTCGAAAAACTTGGCTTCACCACTATGTCCGTTGCGGACGCCGCAACCATGGTTCAGAGTTTCTTTGACGTTGTACTCGTCGTCTTTAACATCTTTGGCGGCATCGCTCTTCTTGCTGCAGCCATCGGCATTATTAACACGCTATTTATGTCCGTCCAAGAACGTACTCGCGAAATCGGTCTCGAAAAAGCTATGGGTATGAGCAACAACAAAATCTTCCTCAGTTTCTCCATGGAGGCTATTATGCTTGGCTTCTGGGGTTCAGTTATCGGTATAGTTATTTCTATGCTGATTGGCTATGGCGCAAATGCACTTGCACACCAGACCTTCCTTTCCGATTTCCCAACCTTCAACCTAGTTGTATTTGATCCAATCAATATGCTAATTATTTCCGGCATTATCATGCTAATCGCCTTTGTTGCCGGCACTGCTCCAGCTTATCGTGCCTCTCGCCAAAATCCAATCGACTCTCTCCGCTACGAATAATCCTTATGAAATCTCAACTTATTGATAATGCAAAAATCACCATCGATAAACTTGTTCCAGGCGGACAGGGAATTGGCACCGATGAAAATGGCAAAAAAGGCTTCTTCTGGAATTCTCTACCTGGTGAAATCGTAAGAAAATACCGCGTCACTAAAAACAAATCACATTATTTTGAAGCTACCGCCGAAGAAATCGAAAAACCATCAAGTCATCGTATCGCGCCAAAAGACGATTGTTTTCTTTCGACTTCACCATGGCAAATCATGGACTATAACTACGAACTTGAACAAAAGACTACATTGTTAAAAGAGCAGTTCAATCAGTTCGGAATTGAACTTTTTGGGATCTCTGCGACAACGGAAGCGGACGATGCAGAGTCCGCCCGTAACGACGAGCCGAACGACCACCGGTGCCCAAAAAATATAATCCAAACTGATAATAATGATTACTTCTATCGCAACAAAATGGAATACGCTCTGTATTGGGACAACGAAAAAGAGCGGATTTTCTTGAGTTTTCACGAACGTGGCTCCCACAAAAAAATCCCAATTAATCATTCTTCCATTGAACGCCCAGAAATTTTTGCTGCAGCCCAAAAAATCGTTGACGACTTAAATGCTCGCCACGAAGAGGCTAGAAAATACCAATCACTACTTCTTCGCTGCGACCAAAAAGGTGAGATTTCTGGTGGACTATACGAAAACAAAAAGCCCCATCCAACTTTCAATAATCTCACCGATACCATTCTTGGCAACACTTACTCTTATTCGCCTAACGGGTTCTTCCAAATCAATTTACCAGTTTACGAAATGGCACTTAAAACCATTAAGGAACACATTAAAACCGAAAAAGTCTTAGACCTTTATGCCGGCGTCGGCACCATCGGTCTCTCCGTCGCAGCAGACAAATCTCTCACTCTCGTCGAATGTAACAAATTCGCCTACACAGAACTGGAAAAAAACTGCAAGTCGGCAACTTCTATCCTGGCAAATTCTGAGGATTGCCTTAATTACGTTGAGCCCGACTCCACCGTCATCGTTGACCCTCCTCGCGCCGGCTGCGACAAAAATCTTCTCGACCGTTTCATCGAAGTCACACCACCATGCATCGTCTATCTTTCTTGCAACCCTGCCACTCAAGCCCGTGACGTTAGAATTTTACTTGACTCAAAAAAATACAAAATTAAATCCTGCACCCCATTCAATTTTTTCCCACGTACACCACACCTAGAAAACCTTATCATCCTCGAAAAAATCCACTAGAAGAAGTGATATAATTGAATCATGAAAATCACATTTTTAGGTGCAGGAGTTTTTGGTTCAGCACTAGCCAAAATCGCTGAAGAAAACGGACATGAAGTTCGTTTTTATGACCCATACAAATATCCAGACATCACGTTACGAGACGCCACAAATGGCTCCGATTTAAACATTTTTACCGCTCCAAGCAGTGCCGCAACAGAAATTTTGTCAGACCTCGACAAAGAAACTCCGCTTATTTGTGCTAGCAAAGGATTCTTAAGTCTTAAACCATTCACTGACTTTAAGGATTTTTCAGCTCTTGGTGGTGCTGGCTTCGCCGAGCAAATCGAAACCGTAGAGCAAACAGAAACCGCAGGCCAAACGAACATCATCACTTTTACCACAAGCTCCGAAACTGCCGAAACCATCTTTTCTACCGAGAACATCAAAATTGAATATACAAAAGACACCCTCGGCATTATGCTTTGTGGTGCTCTAAAAAACGTTTTTGCTATTGGCGCTGGTCTCTATGGCGAAGCCGAATCAAATGCTGCACCCATGTCCTACCTCGAGTCCGCCATTTCCGAAATGCAGCAAATTTTAAACGCAAACCACGCAGACCCAAATACTCTTCGACTTTCCTGTGGCGCCGCCGACTTAGTATTGTCCTGTTCTAACAAAAGTCGCAATTTTCGCTTTGGGCAAAGTCTAAAAAACGGCAATTTCAATTCAAAGGAAACTGTCGAAGGCCTTTCTGTTATTCAATCTATTAAAAACTACCCCGAATTCATAATTCCAGATTCTGCGCATCTCTTTAGCGACATTATCAAAACCGTCGAGGAATATTATGTCGCTAAATAAAGCCCAAAAAGAAGCCGTTGAATATTTAGCCGGACCGCTCCTCGTTCTCGCTGGTCCAGGTACTGGCAAGACTCATCTTCTCTCATCCAAAGTCGAATATATTCTAAAAAACACCGATGCTACACCGGAATCAATTTTATGTCTAACCTTCACCGAATCCGGAGCGCAAAATATGCGCGATCGCCTTTTCTCCATGATTGGTCCAGCTGCCGCCAAAGTCCATATCCATACATATCATGCTTTTGGTTCAACCATTCTTGCCGAATACAAAAACTACGCTACCAAATTTGACCGTAATCTCGATGCAGCAATCGACAATGTTACTCAGTACAAAATTATTAAATCTATCCAGGATGGCCTTAGCACTTTTGATATCCTAAAAAATGCCAATATCTCCGATATTATTTCTACTATTTCTTCTGCTAAATCTGCCCGTCTTTCTGGCGCCGATCTAGAAAAAATCGCCAAAGACAACATTGAGACTTCCGAAAGATTAAATCCTCTCCTAGACGAACGCCTAAAAAACGTCACTCGTGGCATGAAGTTCAATGTCGGCATTGATACGGTCTATAACTCTATCATGGAGACCTTAGCAAACGAAATTAATACTTATAAAAAGGCACATGACACCATCGAAATTGTGCCCGGCATCGAAAAAGAAATCGTCAGTCTACTCTACGAACTAAATTCTATTATTGAGTTAGAAAAAGCCAAAGAAAAACCATCTATCTCCCCACTTACTTCTTGGAAAAACAAACGATTTGAACTTGATGAAAACGGGAACTATCGACTTAAAAACCGCATCGCCAACAAAAAGCTACTCAGTCTTTCATCCATTATGCAAGCATACGAAAAATATCTCGAGCACGAAGGACTATATGACTTTGCCGATATGATTGAGCAGGCTATCAAAATTTTAAAAACTGACCGCGGATTCAAATTGACCTTAGAAGAGCGTTATCAGTATATTCTACTTGATGAATTCCAAGACACTAATACCGCACAAGCCGAGCTAATTTATCATCTCACCGATTACGAAAACCCAATCGTCATGGCAGTAGGCGACGATGACCAAGCCATTTTTGCCTTCCAGGGCGCTAACGCCTCAAACCTATTAGATTTTCAGCAATATTACGATGCAAAAGTTGTAACTCTATTAGAAAACTATCGTAGTCAGTCCGAAATCCTCGAAACTTCTTACCGTATTCGCGAACAAATCGTAGAATCTTTTGCCAAAGCTCGCGGCATCATCAAAAAACTTACTCCCAAAAAACCTGGCTCAGCCGAAGTTTCTCGCCATGAGTTTCTAGAATCATCTGCCGAATACCATTGGATTGCCAAAAGAATCCATGAACTTATTGCATCGGGCACAACACAATCAGAAATCGCCATCATCACACCGAAACACAAGTACGTCGCACCACTTTTACCATACCTAAAAGCATACCCCGAAATCAATATCGCCTACGAAAAACGCGACAACCTTTTTGAAGATACAAAAATTCACCAAATTCTTACACTCTCTCAATTTATTTACGAACTAAGCCAAGGCAGAAACCCTGCTTCACTGCTTCTAGAAATATTATCCTTCCCATTTTTCGAGGTTGACCCAGCTCTTGCCGTCGCCACTATTTCTCGCGTTCAGAAAAAACCAGCTCTAGATTATTTACAAGAATCAGAAAACGAAAAATTAAAATCTATTGGTACCTTTCTAGCGACACTCACCACCTTAGCACCAAATACTCCACTTGAATTATTCTTAGACTACGTAGTTGGCACCGCAGAATATCAAGAAGGTAAAAAATCACCGTTCCTAGATTATTATTCTAAAGTCTCAAGTAGCTACTCCACTTTTGAGCTTTATGAAAACCTTTCCGTTCTTAGAGAAGCAATCATCAAACACACCGCAAGCAAAACTCCAAAGCTAAAAGATCTAATCACATTTGTTGATGACTACAAAAACGCCGAGGAAGCCCT
>JAZLDZ010000006.1:0-5170 GCA_045615025.1 Candidatus Nanosyncoccus sp.
TCTAGTAACCAGGTCTCTTTAGGGTTCAGATCTTTCGATTTTTCTGCGTGGAGGTCGAGATAGCTTTGGTATTTCGCATCAAATGGTTCGAGGCGAATAAAAATGGCGTGCTCTTCCCTGGCAAGTTTCTCTAATGAGTTAAGAGCGGCCTGGAAATCGGACTTTTTCCTGGCGATTGGACCGTAGGGGCAATATAAGTAATTCCCTACTGGTGTGCTTTTTAAAATAGCGAGGTATTGGTAGCCATCTTCCCTTTTAAAGAATGACTTCTCGCTTAAGTCTTCCTGCAACTTGTGCCACATTTCGCTCTGCGTGATCGGTATTTTCATCATCTTTCTAATCTTGTTTTTCCATGAATTTTGTTGACTATTTCGCACTTTTATTATCATGCAAAACAATCCGGCTTGGATTTGTCGGTTTACTAAAGACAAAGCAGAATTTATTTTGTCTTCTCCCAGCTGGCGGTTGCTAGCTGATAGTTCCATTGTAGCGTGAGCGCGTTGGTTTGTCAAGTGCGGTTGCTAGGCTTTACGTGTGCTAGGCATAAGGGAATTATTTGTAAATCGCTTGAGGTTTTTGTGGATAAGCTCCGTGTAAAAATCGTTCCTCTTGTGTATAACTCTGCGTATTTTCAACAGGGAATTATGGTACAATTAAGGCATGGCATATATTCGGAAGTTTAAGACAACGTCGGGAGCAACTGGCGTGCAGGTTTGCTACAAGGAAGGGAATCAAGTGGTAAAAACCGTACACGTGGGGTCGGCGACTTCGGATGTGGCGCTTCGGAAATTGCTACGCGAGGCGCGGGGAATCATTGATGGCGACAAGGGGCGGCCACTTTTTAATTTGGACAAGTACAATGATAGCCAAGATTAAGGGATTGATAAAGATATATCGGGACGATGAGTCATTTCGCGATAAGGTGAATCTGTATAGTGGAGCTCTGACTAGTTTTGTGTTTGTGGTAATACAACTGTATGGCGGCATCAAGTATCAGTCTGCGTGGTTTACGGCGCTCGCGGTGTACAATTTGATCCTGGCGGTGATTCGGTTTTACTTGGGGTGCTCCGTAGGGAAGAAAGGGAATGACGCTTGGCGGACTTTTCAGATTGTGGGCGTCGTGCTGGTTGCTCTCAATATTGCGCTTATCGTGATGATTTCGATGATGATTGCTGACCCCAGCTTGGCGCTCCATGATTACAGTATGGCTATCGCGGTAGTGAATGCTTTCTGGACGCTCGGTGCGGCGGTGATGACGGTATATGGATTTGTCGATGTGCAGAAGAAAGACAACCCTATCGTGCTGGCGGACCGGACGGTGGCGCTTGTTACTGCGGCGGTTTCTGTGCTAATGCTACAGACATCTCTGGTTGCTAGCCTGAACGGACCTGAGATTGAGATAAGTAAAGCCTATCTTGCGGAGTTTAGCTCGCTCACTAGTGCCCCGGATGAGATTTCTGAGATAATTTCGAGTTCCATGGAGGCGCTCGCTACTTCGAATACCATTACAGGTGTGGTCGTCGCGATGCTCGCTGGTGGGGCTTCTTCTTATATGATCATTCATGGACTTTCGGAAAAGAGGCGAGTCAATAGGGAAGGGTCGTAGAGATTTTGATGGATGATAAAAGCCCAGGCTTTATACCTGGGCTTTTGGTTATTTTGAAGTTTCGATCAGCTTTTTGCAGCTGGAGATCTGGCTAACCAGTTCATAGTTAATTCGCAGCCGCAAGTCGACGTCGCGGAATTTGGCTTCGATTTCTGTCTTTTTCTGCTCGTCGTAGGGCTCTTCCTCCAGATAGATGCGGGTCTTACCCTGCCTACGGAAATAGCCTGCCGGCGTGGGGGCTGCGTAAGAGCCGCTCTCTGGGTCGTCTAACTCTGGTGTCACGTATAGATATGCATCTATATCGTGATAGTTCGACAGCTTGAAGAAGCTGATGCCGAGTTTACCGTTGCGGTCATTGTTGGCCAAGTATCCCGTCAGGTATCTGCGCTTCCCGCCTTCGGCCAGATAGGCTGGCCAGTCATAAAGCTCATCACTGTATCCGACGAAGGAATTGTCCTCCCTGACTGATATCTCTCCTGTAAAACAGGGGTCTGGCTGTTGCCAGCCACCATTTGCTTCAAAACTTCCACTAATTTTAAATAACTTGCCCAATTCTTCCACCTCCGTTCTATGAGCATTGTATTATTATAGCATATTTTTGGTGGTTTGGCAATAGTTTCGTAATAACTCAATACCTATGCAACATAACATGATAGCCTCTTGCCATCAAAATAGGTAGATTCTATACTTAAATTAATATCACTTAAATAAGAAAGGATCTACCTATGTCATATTGTACAGGTAAACACATAGAAAAATCAAGAGCTAAAGCTTTAAAAATGCTGGTAATAGAGAAGAAACCAGTAGGAATAGTAGCGGATCGTTTTGGTGTAAATAGAAGCACTATTTGGAGATGGCACCAGAAATGGCTCGTACAGAACAATTGTAGGTCACTTGAAAATACTAATCGTCCTAATAGAAAGCCAGGAACAGTATTTAGGTGGGTAGATGTAAAATGGGAGGTACCATCACTGTCTGCTGCACCAAAACATCCTAGGATGCTTTCAGATGAGCTTGTGCAGTTAGTCCTGGATGCCAGAGACCAATTAAAACGATGTGCCGAGATAGTCTGGTATCACATCAATGAGGTCCTATGCATAAGTATTAGCCTTTCTAGCGTAAGGAGGATATTAAAACGCCATAACAGAATAACTAAACCTAAAAACCATAGAAACAGACAGTATAAAGGCATTCCAAGACCACGAGTATTAGCTCCTGGCGATTTGGTAGAAATAGATACAATACATCTCTTTAACCCAATAAGTAAAGAAAAGCGATACATTTACACTGTAATAGATTTATATACCAGAATGGCATATGCTAGAGTATACAAGAAGTTAAAACCTGGGTATTCCATAAATACCATCATTGAAGCAGAACAATACTTTGGTTTTAAGTTCAGGACAGTACAAAGCGATAATGGTTTAGAGTTCTCAAAATACTTTGCTGAAAGACTAAGGGGCAAAGGAATACAAATCAGACACACTAGATTGGGAAGGCCAAATGATAATGCCCATATAGAGAGGTTTAATCGCACCATCCAAGAAGAATGTACTGGTAACTACTACTTAGAAAGTGAACCTCTAAAGAAAATGGACGATAAAATCCTAACATATATTGACTATTACAACTATCATCGTGTACACTTAAGTATAGGTTATAGAACTCCTGCCGAAATGTTGCATAGGTTGTGAAAGTTGTATGTAGTTTGTCTCTTAAATTAGGCCCAGGATAGTTTAAGAGTGCGCTTTTTGGAGGCGCAGTCTGAGAGATAGAGATTAATTAGGGTCTGGTAGGGAAGACCGGACTTTTCGGATTCAGATTTGAAGTACTCTATCGTATCATTATCAATATTTATAGTGACCTGCTTTTTAAGCCTATTGGTATAAGGGTTTTTACGAGGATTTAGTTTGTTTAAATCATATTCTTCTCTCATTTGATTAGTTCTCCTTGATAATTATTGTACGATTCAGACTCGCGCTTGGTGGCTTTGCGAGCTGAGATAATCCTAATGATTTTGTCCTTATCATGATAACAATGGCTGACGATACAGAGGTGCAATTTGCTACTGATACCTAAAATCAGAAACCTATCCTCGTCTGCAGAATGATCTGGGTCGTCGAACAAAATGGCATTTTCATCATAAAATACCGATGACGCTTCTTCAAATGAGACGCCGTGCTTCTTGATATTTGCCTGGTTTTTACGCTCGTCCCATTGGAATTTGATGCGCTTCATAATTATATTATACTTATTTTGTAATTATTGTCAATACATATCCGGGAGAGCGCTCGACCTAGGCTAGATGAGGGTGAGCTGAGTTTTGAGGCGGGAGATGAGTTGTTCTTTTTCTTTGATTTGATCCTGGGTTTCCTTGACGAGGTGGGCGGGGGCTTTTTCGACATAGTTAGGGTTCTGCATTCTCAGATTTAGGGCGTCGAGCTCACGGCCGGTGCTGAGGATTCTCTCTGTCAGGGCGTCTTTGTAATCCTTGACGACTTTCTCTGGTACGTCGAGATAGAGTTCGTGGTTGGCGAGGGCTACCTTGAGACCACGGGTAGCGCCGTCCAAAGCGTTAATGGTTGGGACCCGTGTTAGAGTCTTTATTAGTAATTGGTTGTCCTCTACGAGGCTGTCGTTGTCATACAGTAGGCCGTATTTTTTTGCGTTATTGGTGCCTGGAAGGGCCGTGAGCGTGCCTCTGACTTCGGAGACGATAATCCTTATGTTTTCGAACTGCTCGGCTGAAATGGGGTCATATTCAAGCTTCGTGGGCCATTTTGCAGTAGCGATGAAGCCGTCCGTCCAGGACAGGTTCTGCCAGATAGTTTCTGTCACAAATGGGGCGAAGGGGTGAAGGGCAATTAGTATAGTTTCGAGAGTTTTCTTTAAGAGGTCGACGTTTTTGTAAATCTTTTGGCTCTCGAGGAACCAGTCGGCGTATTTGTCCCAAATTGTGCTATAGAGTGTCTCGACGGCCTCGGCGAAGCGATAATTCGTCATCGCTTGTTCGACCTGATCAAGACAATTGTTCAGCTCGCGGCAGATCCAGTCTTCGCCCATGTGATCTGTAGTATATGGCGAATCCAAAATAGTGCTCTCTCGGGACGGGTCGCTCGCTCCCGTCGTCACGGGGCTCGCGCCCTCATTCTCGGTCGTAACCTCCGAAAGCCCTCGAGTAGCACTATTTCTGGATTCGCCTTCCGCTCCAGATGTTCGTTTATTATTGTGATTTTGACTGTCGTAGCCTGCGCAATGTCTCAAAATGGCATCTTCAGCATTATCGTCGCCGGACTCATCGACGAAGGATTGGATTAGGCGAGAGATGTTCCAGAGTTTGTTACAGAGGTTGCGGCCGGCGATGACGGAATTTTCGCTGAAAGCCTGATTCATGCCGGCGGAGCGGCCGCGCAAAATGCCGAGGCGGAAGGCGTCGGAGCCAAACCGAGCGACGAGGTCCATTGGGTTTATCACATTGCCTTTGGACTTACTCATTTTCTGGCCGTGGGCGTCGAGGACGAGACCGTGGAGGTAGACCTCCTTAAACGGCACTTCGCCAGTGAC
>JAZLDZ010000007.1:0-8342 GCA_045615025.1 Candidatus Nanosyncoccus sp.
ACCTTGCCAAGATTATCGCCAACGTCATATTCGGAGTGTGGGTGATGACCTGGGGAGTCAATATTGGTGGACTCGTTTAGCATGAGATCGATTCCCTCAGTTTTTACGATTTCGTCAATACGTTCGTAATCAGTTTGCTTGCCATATGGGTGCTCTTCGTGACGCCAGTCGCCAGAAACATAAATTAGGCCACATGGAGTGCGAACAACAATAGCAGTACTGCCAGGAATAGAGTGGAGAACGTGAATAAATTCGACGCTCATATGCTCGGAAACCTGGATTTTTTCATGTTTGAACGGGTCGATGACGTTGTAATTTAAATCTGGCTCATCCTCTAACTCGCTCATTTGTTTTTTAATCATGCCAATGGTGAAATCAGTTCCATAAATCGGGGTTAAAGGATTAAACTTTGGTAGTAGATGACGACAAGCGCCAATATGATCAAGATGGGCGTGGGTAAAGAGTAGAGCTTTGACTTTATCCCTGTTATCTTCGAGATATTTAATGTCTGGGACCATGTAGTTAACACCTGGGTAATCGTTGCCGGCAAAAAGTACACCCATATCAATGACGATCATTTCGTTTTTATATTCGATAATTGTCATGTTTTTGCCGATGCCAAACTCGCCAACGCCACCAATTGGAATGATATGGACAGAGTCGTTTGATGGACGAGCACTCTTTAGTTGGGCATGAGTAACCTGCTTACCATCATAGCCATTGTAACGAGATTTGTTAACTGGAATACCAATAATGTGCTGGGTAGCTTGGGCATTGACGTCTTGGGATAGCATTCTCTGGTGATGAACCATCTCGCCTTTTCTAGTAGAAACGGACAAATTGACCTTGTTTTTGTCAGTTTTGGCCGTTTTTGGAGTATTTTTGGCGGATTTTGTACCATTTTTAGCGGATTTTGAAGGCGATTTTGCCTTATTTGAGGCTTTTTTCGCACCCTGGTGGCTTTTTGCTACCAAGTGGGCATCCTTCCCACCTTCTCTGAAATTACTGTTAAAATTGCGTTTTTGTGCCTCTTCGAACTGCTCCTTGATGCTCGGAAGGCGTTTTTTTGCCGCGTTTAATAGACGAGCACGGCGCTCTTGTTCTTTTTGATTCATATAATTAAAAAGTTCCTTTTGTTTACGTTTAAATACAAGTAATTATCTAGTAATTTCATTATAGCACATAATGCTTGGTTTTACTAGAGAAAAATGTATAATAGTGCTATGTCAAGAAAAATGAATAGGGGTACAGTTTTTGAGCCAAAGAGATGCTGGGTGGGCGAAGCACACAAGATTTGCTATGACACGAAAGAAGAGGCAGAAGTTGCGGCGCGCGTTGCCGAGTATGACCATGGTGCGCCACGGCTTTCAGTATATAAGTGTGAATATGGCGATCATTGGCATCTTTCGTCGATGTAATAATTATTTATCGTCGAGTGATTCTATGCCTGGCATAGGCTCGCCACAGAGAAGTTCTAGAGCGGCACCGCCACCGGTAGAAACAAGGGAATACTGTAAATCTGGGCGTTTTGCTTGTAGATTTTCCACGAAACCGCTCGTGTCGCCGCCACAGATGACGCTTGTGAGGTTTTTCCCTTCACCTAGGGTGGTAGCAAGGTTTGTGCTAGAGGTGGCATAATTTGGGTCTTCTGCGAGGCCAAGAAGCCCATTCCAGAGGACGGTTTTGGCGTTTTTGGCAAAATCAATGATTTTTTCTAGAGAAACTGGGCCACAATCTTGTTTAGAAGCATCTGTAAAGTCTTCTACGACATAAACGTTTTTTAGGGCTGTGTTATAGCCATCTGCAGCAATCTTGCCTCCTACGACAATATGATCGGCTAGAGGGGCAAATTTATCGATAAGAGGTTGTTTATCTTCTACCTTAGCACCGCCAATAACAACGACGAATGGATGCGCAGGCGAATCGGTGATTTTAGAAAGAGAAGTAACTTCTTTTTCTAATAGTAGACCAGCAACAGATGGAAGTTCTTTGGTAATTGCATCAGTAGAAGCGTGAGCGCGGTGAACAACAGCGAAGCCATCCTGGACAAAGAGGTCAGCATGGGTGGCATCGACAATTTCCTTGGCAAATTCGGCAGAATTTTTCTCTTCTCCCGGGAAGAAGCGAAGGTTTTCTAGAAGCAGAATTCCACCAACCGGAAGGGATTCTACGGCTTCTTCGACATCTGGGCCAGAGACATCATCAACGAAAAAGACTTTTTTGCCTGGCAAGAGCTCTTTGAGGCGGTCAGCGACAGGTTTTAGAGATAGTTCTGGCACCTTTTTCCCTTCTGGGCGGCCAAGGTGAGAAATCAAAACGATGCGACGGGCGCCTTTTTTTGCTAATAAATCTAAGGTCGGGAAACTAGCGCGGATACGTAAATCATCTGTAACTTTGCCATCTTTCATGGGGACGTTGTAGTCAACGCGCACAAGAACAGTCTGCCCACGTAATTTTACATCGGATACACTTACTTTATTGAACATATTACCTCCAAAAAATCTTTAAATTCTGACAATCTTAATAGTATCTGAACCGCCTACCGCATCTTTGTGACCGGAGATAATGACGGCAAATATCTCGGTTTTGCCTTCCTCTGGCTGCAAATAGCCGGAATTCT
Source organism: Candidatus Nanosyncoccus sp. (assembly GCA_045615025.1). Taxonomy (GTDB): domain Bacteria; phylum Patescibacteriota; class Saccharimonadia; order Saccharimonadales; family Saccharimonadaceae; genus Nanosyncoccus. The sequence goes on from JAZLDZ010000007.1 coordinate 2,621, forward strand.
TGAGCTCGACAGCTAGATCGTAGCCATAGTTATCAGAGTATGGGCGGACAAAAGCAGAGTTAGCATAGGTCAAGGCAAGCTGCCCAGCTACGCGAGCATTGCTCGTGACGGAAATGAGCGGAAGTTTTGGACGCTGGGATGCAATCGCCGTAGCCGTAGCACCACTAGCAGTCTGACAGACAATCACATCGGCACCGATTTTTTCGGCAAGCTGGGTAACACCACCAGCAATAGCGTCGTAGTTTTTGAACTCGCCGGTGACTTCGTGATTGATTGGGGAAACGTGGGAGTGGTTCTGGGTGTAGAGAATGACTTTTTTCATTGCTTTGACGGTTTCGACAGGATATTTACCGTTAGCAGTTTCGTCAGAAAGCATGACGGCATCGGCGCCCTGGATAACAGCATTGGCAACGTCGGAAACTTCGGCGCGAGTCGGCTCTGGATTATCAACCATACTGCTCATCATCTGGGTAGCAACGATACAAATTTTGCCGTGTTCACGACACATGGCGATGAGTTTTCTCTGGACAATCGGAACAACTTCGGCGCCAGCTTCGACTGCCATGTCGCCACGTGCAACCATGATACCATCGGAAGCCTTAACAATAGCCTCCATAGCTTCGTCGGTTTCGATAGCTTTTTTCGTCTCAATTTTTGCAATAATCTTGGCGGTGGAGCCATGAGATAACATGATTTGGCGGAGCTTTTCGATATCTGCCGCGGATTGGACGAAAGAAAGCGCAACGTAGTCAAAATCACGCGAGGCGCCAAACTCGATATCGGCAAGATCCTTTTCTGTAATAATGTCGCCACCGAAATCAGTGTCGGGAAGGTTAAGCCCTTTGTGAGTCATGATGAAACCGTCATTCTCTATTCTGACCTTGATAGCAGTTTTGCTTACGATTTCTACGACGGTAGATTTAACTTTGCCATCGAACATGGAAAGTGGCTCACCAACTTTAACTTTATCGGCAAGATTATATTGGATAGGAATAACATTTCCACCATCATGCTCGGTCACGGCATGGTCTAGGATTAATTCATCGCCGGTATGAACATCGTAGTGATTGTTCTTGATTTCGCCAAGGCGAATTTTTGGACCTTGTAAATCCTGGAGGATAGCAACAGAACGCCCTTTCTTAGCGGAAGCAGCACGAATCCAAGCAATTTGCTGGTCACGTTCAATATAATCGCCGTGAGAAAAATTAAGGCGGCAACCGTTAACGCCAGCCATGATAAGTTCTTCGATTTTCTCCTGTGAAAAAGTAGCAGGACCGATAGTAGCAAGAATTTTGGTACGTTTAAACAATTTACTCATAACTTTATTATATCATTCCGGGGAAAAAGAAAAAGGTTGTTCTTTCTATAATTTTTATGTTAAAATTGAAATATGCGGAGGTATTATTCGTACCCATATCAGGCGGAACCGCTTCGTTTTCCGGTTGAGCCGATTGCACGAAAATTCACAGCGGTAGTGATTTTTGTGTGCCTTTTTCTAGTATTTTTTAACCTTGCGGCACATGCAGCGCTGGACCCAAAGAAAATGGCTGAAAGCGAGATGGAAATGCTTGCCAAGGATTATTACGAAAACTATTTTTATGATACGTTCACAGAAAATCTGCCAGAAGATGATTACCTGGTAGCATTTACGACATATTCCGAATATGGCTTTCCAATGACGTATCTGCGAGAATTACTACTATTTGATGATGCTAGACACGCAGCTTCACGACCATATTTTGAGGGACAATATTACTGCAACACTAACAGAACAGGTGTGAGAATTATTCCGCACGCGCCGTTTGGTAGAACTGATTACGAAGTTAAATACACTTACGATTGCGAGTGGCAATAAAAAACAGCCCGGAAGGGCTTTTATTTTTGGTGACCTCAGCGGGAATTGAACCCACATTGACGGGATGAAAACCCGTTGTACTAACCATTATACTATGAGGCCGTAAAGATATTTTATCAGATTTTGCATTTTTTAGCAATAGTAAAAGCCCCGAGAAAAAACTCGGGGCCAGATACGAGGATGTTAGATAAAACGCATTGCATAGAATACAGGTGCAAGCGTGTTTGCAACGGTAGACATCATCTTGATGAAAATATCCAGCGAAACGCCTACAACGTCCTTTCTGGTATCACCGGTAGTGTCGCCGACAACGGCAGTTTTGTGAGCATCGCTGTGCTTCGGATAGCCTTTGAGACGGTCTTCTTCGATGTATTTCTTAGCGTTGTCAAAAGCACCGCCAGAATTACCCATGAAGATAGCACCGACAATAGCAAGGACGGTAGCACCAAAGAGCATACCGCCAACGAACTCAAAGCCAAGTAGGAAGCAAGGAATCGGAACGAAAACTGCAATAAGCGATGGAATGACCATCTTCCTAATAGCATTTGATGTACCGATTTGGATGATTTCGTTGTAGTTTGGAGTGTCTTCGTTGGTAAGAATGCCAGGTTTCTCGTCGAGCTGTTTGTTGCCTGCTTCGCTAAGGTCATGCGCATTCTTGATAGTGTCACGCATAAGTATTGACATAAAATATGCAACAAGGCCTGCGCCGACAATTCCACCTACAGCAACGTAAGGATTAGCTAAATCCATAGAAAATCCTTCGCCAAAATTACCACTATATGAGTAAATTAGCGAAATTGTGGCATAGGCAGCGGAGCCGATGGCAAAACCTTTGCCGATAGCTGCAGTAGTGTTACCAGTCGCGTCTAGCATGTCGGTAATAACCCTAACCTCGGGATCGAGATGGCAAGCTTCGGCAATACCACCGGCATTGTCGGAGATAGGGCCAAAGGCGTCAATTGAAACAGTCGCGCCTACGAATGATAGCATGCCAAGAGCGGCAATAGCTATTCCATAAAGACCACAAGTTGCGAATGAAACCAGCATCGAGCCGCCAATCGTAATGATTGGGAGCAGACATGAACGATAGCCAAGTGCATCACCAAGTGTAATTAGGAACGCTGCTCCTTCTGGACAGATTTCCGCAAGAGATTTTACGAATGGATAATCTGTACTAGTGTAAATCTCGGTGATTTTTCCGATAACAACACCGGACAAAACACCAAGCAATACTGGCAACCATGGAGAAATCCAGCCTGCCTTAAATGCAGGATAGAGTTCTTTCCCGGAGAACATTACATAGGTCGCAATGAGGCTTCCAAAAATAGCTACGCCTGCAGAAATGTAGGTTACGCGATTAAGCTCACCAGCTGGATTATTACCCATGCTTTCTTTTCTAAGCATAGCAACGCCGATGCCGATAACACAGCCAATCAAACCAATGGTTGCAATGATAACTGGGAACAAACACGTCAAATTGTAGAGCTCTGCATATTGATCACCGTTTCTAGAATACACAATGTTTGCGATGAGTGATGATGCAACGAGAGTTGCAACAAAACTTTCCAGAAGATCACTACAGTTTCCTGCAATATCGTTAACATTATCACCGATAAAGTCAGCAATAACATTCGGAATTCTAGGATCGTCCTCTGGGAAGTCGTGACGAAGTTTGTTGAGCATATCTGCAGAAATATCTGCGCTCTTGGTAAACTCGCCGCCAGCAACTCTGTTAAACATGGCAATAATTGAGCAGCCAAGACCATAGCTAGTACATCTGATGACGTTGGCGTCACAACTAAAGTTAGTGATTAAACCATGTCCGCTTACGGCAGCAGTCTTGAAAAGTTCAAACTGTAATATATATATTACAGTAATGCCCAGCATACCAAATGCCTGCACAGCGAGACCGGAAATACTCCCGCCTTTTAGTGCGGTCCAAACGGTACGGCCAACAGACCTGCTCTTAAATGCTCTTCTCGCAACGCGGTAATTTGCATAGACCGCGCCGTTCATGCCGAGAAAAACAGCAGCACTACTCATGAGAACACCGAGCAAAAATGTCAGTCCGCTAGTCGCTTCCACAAACAGCGAAAACAGGACGGCAATAACACCCGCAATGGGAGCAATCGTCTCGTATTCGGTTTTCATGAAGGTTTTTGCGCCTTCGCGAATGATTTTAGAAAGGTTGAACATTCGTTCTTCTTCCTCTGTGTTGTGCTTTTTTGGCTTCTTGATGTTGAAATAGTTCTTGAATGCCATTAAAAGCGCAACCGCAACAACGCATAGTGTCGCTATATAAACACTCGTGTTTACACCCATACTTTTCCCTCCTTTTTAATGTGCTTGCATTATCTATACAATAAAAATGGGCGACATCCTCAAGCGCCCACTAGCGGATATTTTACCACCGTTTTTTGTAAGTGGCAAGCAAAAACGGCTTGAGGGCCCTCGACGTGGTCGTACGCTTGTAATTTGGGGTGTTTTTGGTTATAATATATGGAGTGCCCCGGTCGTTCAACGGATAGGACATATCCCCTCTAAGGATACAATGCTGGTTCGATTCCAACCCGGGGTACCACAATTTTCTGGAAGGGTGGCCGAGTGGTTGATGGCACTGGTCTTGAAAACCAGAGAGTGAAAGCTCCGCAGGTTCGAATCCTGTCCCTTCCGCCAAGTATTATAATAAGTATATGGTGCAGCGTCGACGAAGAAAGATTTGGATAATTCCCTGCCTGATTTTGGCGGGTTTTTTGATGATTGTAGGGATTAGGATGGCAACGATGGAGACGAATATCTCCATGCATTTTACATATCAAGCGCCAGTTTCGGATTACAATGGAATTGATTATAACACTGGATTCGGGCAATGGGCTGTAGCACTAAATGGCAAGACTGTAGCAAAAAGCGTAGAAGAATTACCAACGCAGCCGACGGCGAGCACAGCAAAAATGATCCTAGCACTCGCGGTAATGGAGCAAAAGCCATTTACATTAGGTGAGACTGGAGAAACTATTACGATCACTGATGAACTATATAATATATATGCAAAATATGTGGCAATAGGTGGGTCGGTAACTGCCGTACAGTTAGGCGAAACGATTTCTGAATATGACGCGTTATCTTCTGCACTAATTGCATCGTCTAACAATATGGCGGACACACTAGCAATTTGGGCATTTGGAAGTCTGGAAGAATATAGTAATTATGCAAACGAAATGCTAATAAGGCTGGGTTTAGTAAATACAAAAGTTGGTCCGGATGCAAGTGGGTTTAACGAAACGACGACTTCTACGGCAGCAGATTTGGCTTCGATTGGAGAGATCGTATTGAAACAGCCGGTACTATCAGAAATCGTTGGAAAAACGTCAACGACTGTTCCGGTGGCGGGACTAATAGAAAATACTAATAAAATACTCGGCACAGCTGGAATAATTGGTGTAAAGACTGGGTATATTGGCGATGTGTCGGGATATTGTTTGGTTTCTGGATATAAGCAGGGCGAAGAAACGGTAACGCTCGCGATGCTGGGTGCACCGACGAGGCAAAGTTCTTTTTCTTCGATGCTTGAATTGGCAGAGAAAGCGCAGAACGTTATTACGACGCGCGAGCTAGTTCATGCCGGAGAAAAAGTTGGATATTACGAAACATGGTGGAGTGGAAAATCTTCGATTACGGCGAGCGAGAATATTTCTGGCGTAGTGATTTCTCCGGCAAAAGCAGAGCTGACGAAGAACGGAGAGATTGCGGACGACGTTATGGAGTTAAGAATGGAAACAATGGAAACAAAATATGCCACTCCGGTGACGGTGGCAGAATTTCCAAAAGAACCAACGTTTTGGCAAAGGTTTTTACATGTGTTTG
>JAZLDZ010000008.1:0-6856 GCA_045615025.1 Candidatus Nanosyncoccus sp.
AAAAGCTGGAGGACTTCATAAATTTATGAACTGGGACGGCCCAATCCTCACGGATTCCGGCGGCTATCAAGTTTTCTCTCTCGCCCGCAATAAGAAGAAAGATATCACCGAAGAAGGCGTCCATTTTAAAAGTGAGTTAAACGGCTCCAAACTGTTTTTAACGCCAGAAAAATCTATCGAAATTCAAAACAAACTTGATTCTGACATTGCCATGAGCTTTGACGAATGTCCACCCGCTTCTGCCGATTATAACTATCTCAAGAACAGCATCGAACGCACCCTGCGCTGGGCTGAACGTGGTAAAAAAGTTCACAGTAATAAGAATCAAAATCTTTTTGGCATCGTTCAAGGTGGCCCATACGAAGATTTGCGCCGTTTTTCTGCCGAAAAAACCGTCGCAATGGATTTTGACGGCTATTCCATCGGCGGCGTAGCTAACGACGACGAATGTAAAGACGACATGTATAAAGCCATTGAGTATTCTGTTCCGTATCTTCCAGAAAACAAATTGCGCTATCTTATGGGCGTAGGCGAACCCGTGGACCTCGTCGAAGGTGTAGCGCGCGGCGTCGATATTTTTGACTGCGTTTCACCAACCCGCCTTGCACGTCATGGCAATGCTCTAATCTCTGGCATCCGTCATACCGAAAAAGGCGAGCCAAAAGAGAATCGCATCAATCTTAAAAATGCATGTTTTACCGAAGATTTTACCCCTATAGAAGAAAGCTGCGACTGTTACGCTTGCAAAAATTATACCAAAGCCTATATCCATCACCTTATGAAATGTGACGAAACTTTTGGAGCAACATTATTATCGATTCATAATATTCGTTTCCTCATCCATCTTTGCGAAGAAATGCGAGAAAGTATCAAAGAGGATCGTTTCGAAGAATTTCGCAGACAATTTCTAAACTCCTAGAATGTTGTAATTTTTACAACGCTTTCTCTTTACATTTTGGCAAATCCGTGATAAAATATAGCACAATATGGCAAAAAAGAATAATACTAAGCGCAAACTCGTCGGCCTCGTTTCTGAAGAATCTGGGATTCGTCAGTATTATACCAAGAAGAATACTATGAACACCCCTGACAAGCTAACTCTTAGAAAGTATGATCCAATTTTAAGAAAGCATGTCAAATTCACAGAGACTAAGAAAAATCTCGGTAGAAACGAAGTCAAAGAGAAGAAACGCTAAAAAAATAATCCCTTCGGGGATTATTTTTTTAGTCTATAGTCAAAATCGCGCAATACATTCATATAGTACATAAATGCATCATACGGCGAATCATATGCCGAGAAATATGCATGCACATCACCATCGTTCCAATACTTAGTACACATATAGTACGCATGGTCAGAAGTCGTCATTCTACGCCAATCATCAAGCAAATCTCCACCGACTTGCTTTACTTCTGGTGCCATTGCATAGAGCATTTCTTGACCCTCACGCTGCATATCATTTCCAAGCCATGCCGTAAGGTCGCGCTCTGTATCTGCCCAGGTTACTGTCTCTGGCATCGAAATCTCATCTACCGGGTCTTCCAAATCTGCCGCTTCAGAAACAGTTACAAATTTATTATCGTACTCAGAAAGCCAACGGTAAATCAAATCATCCATGAACTTAAAAATACCAGAATCAGCCCATTGATGTTCACCAAAAGTCTCAAAATCCATAAATAGATTAATCAAATTCCCACGTAAACAATCATCATTTACCCATTTTTGGTATTTATCAACCGTCAGCGGCCATTCCTTCCATTCGCGATTCGAAAATCTAAATGCAATATCATCAGAAAGTCTATAGTTTTTAAGCAGCAACTTCGTTCTAGAACCACCAGCTACCTTGTAAACATGATTAGGGCTCTTCCATCCTAGAACCTTGTCCCATCCTTCTGCAAGTACAGCCTTGTAGCCAATTCGATCGCACCATTTACCTAGCTCGTCATTATAGGAAAGCTCTGTATTTCTAAACACTCTTGGTCGTACGCCAAACAAACGCGCAATCAAATCTGAATGTTTTTTAACTTGTTCTACAAATTCCTGTCTATCAAAGAAGAATGCTAGGGAATGATAATACGTTTCACCAACTATTTCGACTTGCCCAGTAGAAACCATCCGACGAATCTGTTCAATTAATTCTGGCTCCCATTCCATTGCCTGTTCTAGCCAAGTCCCAGTAATCGATAGTGATACCTTAAATCCAGGGTAGCGCTTCAAGTTTCGCTCAAGTAGCGCAAGCATCGGCTTGTAAGATTTCTCACTAACTTTTCGGAAAATTCGCTCATTATTTTGCTTATCATAATAATCATTTTCGTACCAATAATTATGATTATGCGCCACATCAAAAATACTATACCGACGATACCTCCATGGCTGGTGTATGTGTAGATATAGACAAATCGCGCGCACCCTATTTCTCCTTATGCTTATCTACACTATTATATACCCGCTTTACGCGCTTTGCAACGTCATTCCAAGAAATTCTACAATATTCTTTAGAAATTCCATCCTTTAAAGTCTTTCTAAGGGCTTTACTTTCTGCGATTGCAATAATCTCATCTGCAAGTTTTTCCGTATCCCAAAAATCATAACGCATCGCACTACGAATCACCTCGGCAACGCCAGACTGCTTCGTCAAAATCAATACATCACCATGATGCGCCGCCTCTAGCGCAGTTAAACCAAACGGTTCAGAAATCGAACTCATCACAAATATATCGGATATTTCATAAATATCACGCAATTGCTTTCCACGCACAAAACCTGTAAATACCACATTCCGCGAAATACGGTACTTTGCCGACAAAGCAAGCAACTCTGCACGCTGCTCACCATCACCCGCAAAAACGAATATTAGCTTCTTATTTTTAGAAAGCGCAGAAGCAGCCGCTTTCATCATATTAGAAAGGCCCTTTTGCACCGTAAATCGTCCCACCGTCGAAACAATCGTATAACCCAGACCCTTCATTCTTTCAAGGTATTTATAATCTTCATCATCATAATGATATACTGATTTCACAAACTCTTCATCTAGGGAATTATAAACCACATCAATTTTGTTTGCTGGAATTCCATATTTCTTTACAATTATATTTTTTGTAGCTTTAGATACTGCGATAATCTTATCAGCATACATCAAACCTTCGCGTTCGATTTCATGAATTAATCGATTACCATAATTCATGCCCGAACGATCAAACTCCGTTGCATGTACATGCGCCACTAGTGGGATTCCATAGTTCTTCTTTGCCAAAATCCCAGCCTCAAAAGTTAGCCAATCGTGCGCGTGTACCACGTCTGGCTTATATTCCATTAAATAATCATCCACAAACTTGCAATAATCATGTTGAATCTCACGAATCGAAACCTTTTTTTCACCTTCCGGAACTAAAGATTTATCAACGTATTTGCTATCATATGCTCCCGCACCAAACCTAAATAACGGATCCACCTTGCAAGCACAAAGCACGTTCATAAAATTAATGCTCTCATGTGGGGCAGTATATGGTACTACGAAATCAATTTTGACACCATCTTTAGCAAGCGCTCTAGACAAGTTCAGACAAGCCACACCCAAACCTCCAGAGTTGTGAGGTGGCAATTCCCAACCAAGCATTAGTATTTTCATCTTTCTTATTATAGCACAAAGTCGTGCTTAGGAAACAAAAATCATAAGCTAAAACAAAATCAAAACAAAAAAATGGCAGGGATGGCAAGACTCGAACTCGCGACACCTGGTTTTGGAGACCAGTGCTCTACCAACTGAGCTACATCCCTATCGCTCATATTTTATCATAAATAACCATAAAATGCTATAATAGACATAAGATGAAACGCCTTTTCACATATTTACATCAAGTTGATAGAATCTGGCGTCTAATTTGGTTTTTTATTTTTGCAGGCTTCATTACTCTTGACGTGTTCTTCCCAACTTTCTTTGGCGTAACATTCCTAAAGCTTCTTGGTATCGGCCTCTGTCTTGTCTATGTCGTCCAAAAACATTACAATGATCATCTCTTACAACTCGCTTTTTCCGCCACCTTCGTTGCCGACCTATTTCTCGCCGTTAATAACACTTCGCTCTTTGGTGTATTTACTTTCGCCATGGCGCAATTCGTCCACTTTTCCCGCCTAAAAAGCATAAACAAAAAGATTTTTACCATAATCGGTATTTTAATTACCATATTCTTTATCGCTATTGCCGCCTTTGGCGCTTATTCCGTCGTCCTAATGGGAGCAGTCTACGGATTCTTCCTTATCTCTAACATTATTTTGGCGCACGAATGGTACAAAAAAGCGCGCGGCAAACAAAAAAATTCCGCCTTCTGTGCCTTTGCTGGATTCGTCCTTTTTGCCTGCTGTGACCTCTGTGTAGCCGGCTCATTCTTCTCTGGCCTTCATGCCTTGCCATTCATTTTTAAACGTCTTTTCGACTTCTTTGCTTGGTTTTTCTATTATCCATCCCAAGTTCTAATCTCAAACTCATCAAAACTCACCAAAAAAGTTGATAAGATTAAATAATCTGTGCTACAATAAAAAGTATTATGGAAGGTAAAAAATCACAAGTTCTGTCGCAACCTCGTGCGATCCTAGTCTTTGGAGCACCGGCTAGTGGTAAAACAACATTCTGCGAAAAATTTTCGCAGCAATTTCGTGCTCCATTCTACAATTTAACAGAAATTTGCGAAGAGAATAATTTCTCCCGTGAGACCATGTTGCTCGTCTTGCAACTTATCGCAAGAACTGGCCAAAACCTCATCATTGAAGGTGGCCTCAATACTCAAGCAGAACGCGAAGAAATCAAGAAATTGCTCATCGAGGAAGGCTACAATCCATCTTTAATCTGGATCCAAACCGATGTTAACACTATCAAATCCCGCTTGAAATCTCGCCTCAAATCCGTTGCTCGCGCCAAAGAAGAATACGACCGCAAGATTTCCGAGCTCGAAGCCCCAGATGAAGTATTTGAGAAGCCTATTGTCCTCTCTGGTAAACACACCTTTGAGACCCAGCTTTCCCACACTCTCTCGCAGCTCGCTGGATAATTAATGATCATAAACGACAAAGAGTTTGGCGAAGTTATCGTTAGAAAAAGCGCCTTTAGCTCCGGGGTTAGATTTTCTGTGTCTACCTCTGGACGATTACAGATGTCTGTTCCAACTTATACTGGAACCTTTCTCGCAAAAAGTTTTCTAAATAGAAACAGGGAACTAATCAGAGAAAAACTCCCCCTAAAAGACCCCGCTTCTCAACGTGCCAGAGACGCCAAAAAGAAACTTTTGGCAAAAAAAGCCAAAGCTTACCTTCCTTACAGATTAGATTATTACGCCAAACTATACGGTTATACCTATGACAAAATTAGGTTGTCTCACGCTGGCACACGCTGGGGCAGCTGCTCGTCAAACCGTACTATTTCTCTAAACATCGGCTTGATGCAGGTCCCAGAGCCTCTCCGCGACTACGTCATTTTGCATGAGCTTGCCCACCTTAATCATATGGACCACTCACGTGATTTCTGGGCCGAAGTTGGCTCACACGACCCACATTACAAATCCCACCGTGAAAAGCTCAAACATTTTAACCCTGGTGTATAATATAAACATGAGCAGTAGTATCTCTAAAGTCATTCTTCCTATCTATCAGAAATACGCCCCAAAATTCGCCAAAATAGACGGAAGTATTGATCTGGGCATAAAAGACCCTTCTTTATCTGTTAAAAACCCTAAAATGACCGAAGTTACAATCATTAATACCCTAGCATTTATCTTAAAATCCACCAAAAAGCCTCATCTTCTTATCTCCGCAACAGATAAATACCTGATTATTAAAGGGGAGAATACCTTATTGGATCCTGATTTCAAAGAGAAACTTACAGAAACAGAGGGAATTAAAGTATCCTCTCGTATCGGTTTTGGTACCAAAATTCAATTTCCTCTGTTATAATTTAGTCCACCCCTTATCATAGTTCAATCCACCCCTGTTATTTTTTAGCATAATCGCTATAAAAATTAGCACTACCCCTATAAAATATAGCACTACCCCTATAAAATATAGCACTATCTCTTTAATTCTAAGCATAAAAAGTATTGACTTTTTATAGCTTTTGTGCTATAATGGAATCATATAAATTTGATTGGGAGTTAATATGAAAATCAATTTATCTAAGAATGAAATCTTCAACTATCTTAAGATCTTTGTTATTTCCTTTATCGTTGGTATTCTTGCTGGTAAATTTGCTATTCCATTCAACTATACTTATGCAACAAATGACATTGTTGTCAACGAAACCTCTGAAACCGCTTCCGTCGCTGAAGCTAAAGAAGCTATTTCCGAAGCTGCTATTAGCGATATTGCTGCATATAGTACTGAAACTGCCTCTTATGCAAACAATGGTCTTTATATGCCAAGTATCGGTTTCTATTCTGGTGTTTCTACTGCTGCTATCTCTGGTAATACTGTCCAAGTTCCTGCTTCTGGTGTAGCAAAAACTGGTTCTCTCCTTGTTGGTCATAACCCTGGTACTTTCTCTGCTATTTTAAATATCCACGAAGGTGACGTTTTCTACCTTTATGGTCAAGCTTACCAAGTTTATGCTACTGGTGTTTACAACGTTTCTAATAACATGAAATTCGTTGGCCAAGAAACCACTACTAGCCTTTCTAACGGTAGTAAAGGTCTCGTCCTTATGACTTGTTACGGTTCTATGAAAACTTTCTCTAACGGTGTTACCTCTGCTTCCCAACGTTTCCTTGTTTATGCACATGCAGTTTAATTAATATCCACTTTATACATTAACTATACATTTTCATAATAAACCCAATCTTTAACTCTCAATACATAAAAAGTGCCTTCTAA
>JAZLDZ010000009.1:0-3107 GCA_045615025.1 Candidatus Nanosyncoccus sp.
GAATGTCGGCTTAATTGCGGCTAAAAAAATTCCTTCGCCCGTTAAATTCGCCGATGTCGTGACTTTCGCTGCTAACGATGCCCTTCACGGACCTCAAACGGGAATTATCTTATGCAAAAAGAAATATGCCGCGCTCCTTGATCAGAAAGTTATGGAGACGGGGCAAGTTTCGTTGAAAAAAAATGTATTGGCGGCATTGGCAGTGACATTTGCAGAGGCTTCTTGCGAGGCTTACGAAGATTATTCGGAACAAGTGATAGAAAATGCCCGAGCACTCGAAGACGGATTAACAAAATCGGGCGCAGATGTAATTTGTTCGCCGACGCAGAATCATTTAGTGATTGTCCGCGTAGATAATGCCCAAAATGTTGCCGATAAACTCGCGCAGGCGAATCTTTTAGTCAAACCCGAAATATTTATGACCTCTGATAAGGATATATCGTATTCGGTATTGAGATTATCGACATTAGACCCGACAACTCGCTCGCTCAAGCAGAAAGATTTGTATAAAGTGGGGCAGATGATAGGGAAATTCTTACATTCGGCGCAAGACACGGCGTCAATCTACGAAATCGGGAAAGTGATACGGAAAATGGTAGAAAATCAGCCGTTATTCTCTGAAGAGTGGCTCCCCGACGCAGAAGCGGCGCAAGACGTTGATTCTGATTTGCTGATGACGGCTATGGTGCATTGGCGATTGTAAAAATGCTTATCCTCGTCGTAAAAATTTGCGGCGGGGATTTTTTTATTGACGATAGCCAAAAAAGTTGGTAACATTCATACGGAGATGATTTTATGGGCGAAATTGAAATTGGAGACATTGTAGTTGAGTGGGACGACAACAAAGCCGAGTCAAATTACAAGAAACATGGTATAAGATTTAGGGTAGCGGCGCGAATCTTTCTTGACGATAACAGAATTGATTACTTTGACGATCTACATAGCGATTTTGAGGACAGATGGAAGATAATTGGTAAGGTCAGAGACGTTTTAGCAGTTATTTATACGGAACGCGGCGAAAAATACAGAATTATATCGGCACGCTATGCAACCAGAGAAGAGGAGGAAGAATATTATGGGCAGTATCAGAATTTATAAGGGAATGCCGCCATTGACAGAAGAAGAACTCGCTGAACTTGATAGAAACAAGCCAAAGTCCGATGATGAGATTGATTTCAGCGATATACCTCGCATGACTAAGGAAGAATTGGCGAAATTTAAGCCTGCGCGGCTCCGTCAGAAGAAAACACAGAACATAGCTAGCTGAACTAAAAATTTTTCTATTCTCGTCGTAAAAATTTGCGGCGGGGATTTTTTTATGCTATCATACAGAAAAATTTAAGTAACAACTTGAAAGGACGTGTCTGAAATGATTCAAAGGTTCCTCATAGCCACGATTGTAGGTTTTCTTTTCTTAACCTCGAAAAACGCCTCCGCCGCCGACATTGATTGGGATTCAGCTCCTCATTTCGCAAATAAAGCCGAACTCGCCAAATATATTGAAGATGGACGTCGTAAAGGGCAAAAAGTCTTTAATTTCGTTCTTACAAGTATTGAAATTAACAATAAGCAAGAACTTGATAGATTATTCGCAGATGAATTTGAAAATGGTTTTGCAATAGCTGGGAGTATTACTTATGGCGGAGTAATTGGAACTGGACAACTTAATTACACGATAATAACTGAATTGCCAGGTACAAACGTTGCAAATGCTTATCTGAGCAGTAATCAATATCAAGCTTGGATGAATCTCACGCCTGAAGAGCAAAAACTTTACAATATCGCAGTTGGCATCGTTGATGAAGCAAATAAACGTTCATCGGAAGTTAAAAAGGTTCGTTACATTCACGATGAGATATGCAAACGTGTAGAAACTTTTGAAAGCGGCAAAAATACCGCGATATACGCTCTTGTTTACAAAAAATCAAATTGTGTGGGATATACTGATGCTTTTTATATGCTCGGTCGTATGTGTGGCTTGAATGTAGGCAGAATAGGAGGCATAGCTGACAGTGGAGGACATGCATGGAACTGGATAACATTCGCTGATGGAAAAACTTACTGCGTAGATGTGACACTCGATGACGGTACTAATTCGGATAATTGGTTCTTAAAAACTAGGTCACATATGGAAAAAACACATTCATGTGATTGGGATATAATCCCGAATCTGTAATGAAAATCCAAATCTTAATAGAAAAACCCCGTTGAGCATATCGGCGGGGATTTTTTTGCGTTTGAGCAGTTCAAAGCTGATTTTGGAGGCGCGCAGTGAAAATTCCGTTTAAACGGAATTTTTCAAGTGACTATGCAGGGTAGGATTTATTTGCTATTATGAGCTAGATTTTGGAGGTGAGGATATTGGCGAACGTAGTAACGATAAGCGGAGTAAAGAAATTATACAAAATGGGTTCTGAAACAGTCGCGGCATTGAATGGCGTCGATTTAAAGATAGATTCGGGCGAATTTGTAGCGTTAATGGGACCGAGCGGCTCAGGTAAGTCAACATTGATGAATATATTAGGTTGTCTCGACCGACCGACATTAGGATCGTATAAATTACTTGGACAAGAGGTCAGCGAGCTATCTGATGACGAATTAGCGCGAATTCGTAATAAAACTATCGGTTTCGTCTTTCAAAACTTCAATTTGCTACCTAAATTGACGAGTTTGGAGAATGTAGCGTTACCAGCGGTATATGCGGGCGTAGGAACTAAAGAACGAGTAGAAATGGCAATGGAAGCTTTAAAAAAAGTGTCGTTAGCCGACCGCGCAGAGCATTTACCCAGCGAATTATCGGGCGGACAGCGTCAAAGAGTAGCAATAGCCCGCGCAATCGCGATGAAACCTGCAATTTTAATGGCAGATGAACCTACAGGCAACCTCGATACCAAATCGACGGGTGAAATCATGCAAATCTTTCGCGACCTGCACGCGACTGGCTCAACAATAATCCTCGTTACGCACGAACCCGATATTGCGCAAGCCGCCGACAGACAAATCTTAGTCAAGGACGGAAAAATCACAAAAGACATAATCACAGCGCACACTGACGAAGTTATCGACATAGTTTAAGGAGTTAATCAAATGCTGTTCACAGAATTATT
>JAZLDZ010000010.1:0-4507 GCA_045615025.1 Candidatus Nanosyncoccus sp.
AAGATCGATTGCATAGCCACCCGCTAGAGTATTCCAGCTTTGCCTTCTTAGCTTTCCTTCGCGGTTTAGAAGCTGCAAAAATGCAACTACTATC
Organism: Candidatus Nanosyncoccus sp.; assembly: GCA_045615025.1. Classification (GTDB taxonomy): domain Bacteria; phylum Patescibacteriota; class Saccharimonadia; order Saccharimonadales; family Saccharimonadaceae; genus Nanosyncoccus. Next base: position 95 of record JAZLDZ010000010.1, read on the forward strand.
AGAGCTACCACGTAAACGGAAGGATGAGCAAATTTAAAGATTATGCCCAAGATAACGTTTACTGCGATAAAAATGGCCCAAGTAATCGGGCTCTGAGCCTTTTTTCTGGTCTGATACATACTTGCCGAAGCAAGGGCTGCGGACCAGATTCCTCCGAAAGATGTGATTACAAATACAAAAATCAGAACTCCTAAAGTCAGTTTTTCCATATGTGTTACCTCCTGTATTTTATAGGTATTTTTAGTTTCTATATAAAACAAGGAGGTAATCACCCTCCTTGATAAAAAGGGTGTTACGCACACTTACCAGATACGTTTGTATCTGGGATGATTCGATTTTAATGGTCGTCATCAGAAAACGCTTCTGTTGCACTTCCCAATAGACTGATTCCATTATAGCACACTTATGCTTAAAAGTCAACAGTTTTAACATATTTTGCTTGTGCTTATAACAGGGGTGGGATTATGCTAAAGGTAAGATTTTTAACGTTTTTGCTTGATTTTTTATAAAGAATGTGCTTTTGTATAGGTTTTTGGCAAAATTTAGGGGCTTTTTACAAAAAAAGTCCCGCGATTTTACTCGCGGGACCAATACCTATTTGTGTGCTTCCCTCTCAAGATAGAAAAAAGCATTTTTGGTGTGTGCGTCAACAGTGCCCTTTAGAGGGAGCACACCATATAAAGGAGGTGAATCAGTTGCTGGGGGTCGCATCCCCAGCAGTACTGGTATCACTGTTTTTAACTTTGCTACGGCTTAACCATAAGTCGTGGCAAAGTTTGTCGAGATCGCCGTCATAGTTTCTGGCGAAATCAAGAACAACATTGGGATCAACAATCTCACCCAGCGTGCCATCGAAATGACGCTTCCTATATCTGATAGCATAGGTAGACTGCATAGTGGCTCCAATAGCTTTATAGGGAGCAAGTGCAGCTTCGGCGTCGTTTTCGGATTCATATTCCGTCGTATTGTCTAGCTTGGACACAAAGGTCGCAGCAAACGGAATAGTCTCGACTGTAGTTTCTCTTGCGATTTTCTTAACCTCTTGAATGAGGGTTGGATTCTTGCGCAAGATGTCACGAAGACGATTTTTAACGATGTCTTCGGCAAGCTCAGGAACATCTGGATAGAGACTACCAATCCAAGAGATGATTGCTGGATCGAGAGCGGTCTGTCCATGCCCAAACATGCGGTCGAAATTGTAAGCGCCGTTAGCGAGGCCAGTGTAAAAATCACCGTCCTGTACTAATCTAACACCTAAGTGAGGGTTCTGATAAACCTTGGGGGTTGTATCATGAGCCTCGAAGTACTGAGGTGCGGGCGCTGGTGCGGGAGATGGTAACGGGGCTGCTGGAGAGGCGGGTGCGGGTTCACGCGCAGGCTGAGCTTCGTCATTTCTAGTGACGGTAAAGCCCTTTTTCTCAAGAACCTTGATAACTTCATCAACGGTCATCTTGCGAGGTTTATTCTCCTCGACATCTGCCTGGTCAACCTTAGACTCGTCTGATTTATCGGAGTTGTCGTTAGGTTTGTCATCCTTTGGATTATCATCCTCGGGAGCATTATCGTTGTTGTCCTCAATAGGGGCGTCGTTTGAAGTATTTTCCCCGTTCTGCTTCTCTTTAAGATCCTTGTTATCAGTCTTGGCTGATTCTTCAGGTAAAGGTGCAGCTCCTAAATTCTCAAAAAATTCAAAAAATCCCATAGTAATTCCTCCTTGTTTTTAAAGTGCGACTAATTGTGATAGACAATAGGTATTGTTCTTTCCATTATATCACACATGCTTATTTTTGTCAACTATTATGAACTAAGGTTAAGCATTTTGGCGTGATATAATAGAAGTATGAAAAATATGAAACTAGCAGCTGATTTTGTAATTAAGCACGATGACAGGACGGATTTTATGCATTCTTCTGGATATGCTAAGGCGCAAAACAGGGAGAGCTTTGGGGCTGCGGGAGCGGCAAGCTTTGAGATAAGAAAATCATTAGATGAACAGCGCAAATATGTGAAAAATTATAAGTCATCAAAAATCGGCAGTGTGCGTATATCGGAGATACATCCAAAAGTTTATAGACGAGAAGAGGATATAATTAAGCGCGAAGATAGTGTGACTAAGCGCGAAATTGGGACTAAAAAACAGGGCCCGGAAGCTTCGCGTGCACCACTCAAATAGAGAGTTGGGATTTCGTCGGCTCGTTTTATCTCTAGACTACTCTATTGCTACGCGACGCTCTTTATGCTATAATTAGTTACGCGACAGATGGTGGGATTAGCTCAGATGGTTAGAGCGTCTGATTGTGGTCCAGAAGGTCGCTGGTTCGATCCCAGTATCCCACCCCATGCGGGTATAGTACAGTGGTTAGTATACAAGTTTTCCAAACTTGGGATGAGAGTTCGATTCTCTCTACCCGCACCACAAAAAACAACCCTTTGCCGGGTTGATTTTTTGTTGATTTATGGATATATAGTTCTACTGGAAGAATACAAGATAAACGACTGAACCAATGAGGGCGCCTAAGATAATAGTAAGGATAATCGCAATGGCAAGGCCGATGCTATTGAAATGGGATTTATTATTAGGAGTGGCGATAATAGTGGTTTCGCGACGGACGGCGCGGTCTTTGCTTTCGTCCTTAAACACCTGTTTGATTTTGGCGCGATAAGCATTCTTGATTGGGGATTTTGTCTCAGATTTAATTGGCTTAACGTTTTCTGGAATGATAGCGGAGAGCGGACGTTTTTCGACTTTGACAGAGGATAGAAACGGAGAGCGACCACCTAGGCTGAAGCGATTAGCGTCGGGAGCGTCAGGGGATTTAGCTTTTTTGTCACTTAGTTTTTCGACTATTGGCTCTGGCTCTTCGACAAAGTCGGCTATTTCTGCTTCGATATCATCTGATACGGAATCCAGCTCGTCTAGAGCGTTTAATTCGTCTTCGAGGTCGGTAGCTTCTTTGGAAAGATTATCAATTAGGCTAGGCGAATCATCGTCGTTGACAAAATCCGAAAGAGCGAGAGTGAGCTCTTCGTCTTCTATTAGAGGTTCGGACTCATCGTATTCTTCGATGTATTCCGGCTCCTCTACCGGTGGGGTGGCTTGATGCACAACATGGAGCGGCTGAGTTAATTGGACACGTTGAATTGATTGAGCTGGTTGGGCTGGTCGAGCTGGTTGGGCTGGTCGAACTGGTTGAGTTGGCTGAGTTTGTTGGGTTGATGGGGTTAGACGGATAGGTTTTTTAACTGACGGCTCGGCTGGCGCAGGTTTCGTGGCCGCGGCGACGGAGATTTGGACAGTCTTTTTGATTTTAACCTCTGGAGCCTTGGCAGCTGGTCTTTTGGCTGGACGGCGCACAAAATCCATACGAACACCCTGCGGGGCGGTTGGACGCCTAGGCGAAACGGTCTTTTTTGGAGCAGGCTCGGTGCTTCTATTTGACTTAATAGCAACAGGCTTTTTTGCAATGGGTTTCTTTGCAATAGGCTTCACCATTACAGGATGCTTTTCGATGGTTGGCCGGGGCTGCCTTGGAACGAAGTCGATGAATTTGTTCATGATTTAACTCTTTTTGCTATGTCGATTATATCAATAAACTGGTCAGCAATCAAGGAAGAGCCACCAATTAATAGACCATTTATACCTGGGATAGTTAGGTAGGCGCCACAGTTACTTGGATTGACGCTACCACCATAGAGAACAGGAACTTCATCGGCGTCTTTGCCGTAGCGGTCTTTTAAATGTTTCCGAATAAGATTAATACTAGCGGAAATATCATCTGGGACAGCAATGCGCGCACCCTTAACAGAGGAGATGGCCCAAACTGGTTCATAAGCAATGATAATCTTGCCTAAATCTTCTTTGGCAATATCAGATAGACCGGAGGAAATTTGATCACGTAAGACGTCGGCGGTTTCACCGAAAGTGCGCTCTGATTCCGTCTCGCCAATGCAGAGAATTGCCGTAATGTTGTTGCGGACGCAGGCGGCAACTTTATCCCTGATATCCTTATCAGTTTCGTTAAAAACATAGCGACGTTCGGAGTGGCCGACGATACAATAATCGACTAGGCCACGGAGCTGAGCAACTGCCGTCTCCCCTGTATAAGCACCAAAATCTTTAGCACAACAGTTCTGAGCGACGAGTTTAATCTTTTTGCGGTCAAGTTGTAGGGAAAGTGGTTGGAGCGCAATTAGAGATGGAGCGACGGCGATTTGTATGCCGCGAATGGGAGAAATGCGTTTTAAGAGTTTATGAAGATAGATAGAAGATTCGCCAATAGTGAAGTTCATCTTCCAGTTGCCCACGATATAAGTTTTCATGGATTTATTATAGCACAATCAAAATAAAACAGCATCTTTGCAAGTGCGTTTTTCTATTTTTGTGTTATAATATAGAAATCGTTCTTTGAGAAG
>JAZLDZ010000011.1:0-3174 GCA_045615025.1 Candidatus Nanosyncoccus sp.
GGGGTAGGGACGGTAAAGGTACCAGAAGAAGTGATAGCTTTGCTTGGGTCGGATTGTAAGAGAGAATTGGTATAGCCCTTTGTGCCGGTCATACCTAGATAGAGCTTATAGCCGTTAGGAGAGGAGGTAGAGATAGAGATATTTGATGTGCCAACAGTCATGACGCCGTCTCTGCTAGCATTGAGTGCGAGATTCACGTTTCCCGCAGCGGTGAGATTTACGCTGTATCCACCGTAGGTGACGTTTGCCGTGACGGTAGTTTCTGCGGCATTAGAGGTGTCAATAGGGGCAAAGACAGACGCGGCAAGAAATGCTGCCAAGAAAGCGAATCCAAAGACTGGAACTACGCCCACGAATAGCTTACGAAGAGTCTGCGACTGTCTGAGTCCGACCTTCTTTTTGGTGAATCTCCTTCCCCCGAGATACTGTGTCATTCTTTTCCTCCTTACGATATATCTCATTAGCGACTAAGCGCACGTTATACAAAATCATTATAACATAAGATTTTTACTAAGCGCAAGCACTTTTTCGCAGATTCTAACTCAAAAACCAACATTTTCCACAAGCAAAGAGCTCGCTAAGTCATCCCTCTTGTCGTTATGTTATAATATAAGTCATGCAAAGCAAGAAACGTCTAGAAACCTTGGAATCTAACTTTTTTGATGCATGGGAAAAACTTAAAATCGATGATGACCTAAAAACCCTAAAACAATTAGAAACTGAGGTGGGAAATCCAGAAATCTGGAAGAATCCAGACATTGCGCGCGAGAAAAACGAGCAACTAGCGAGACTAAGGGAAAAAGTCGAAGCCTGGTCTGTCCTTAAAGTGCAAATTAACGACATTACCGAGCTGCTAGACCTCGGCGAAGACGATTTGAGCGAAGAAATCGACGCGCAAATCTCTGCTATGGAACATAATTTTGATGAATTAAAACAAAGCCTTAAGTTCACTGGTCCATACGACCATTCTGACGCTATTATGCGCATCACTGCTGGCGCAGGCGGAACAGAAGCAATGGACTGGGCAGGAATGCTAGAAAGAATGTATTTGCGTTTCTTCGAGAAAAAAGGATATAAGGCATCCCTAATCGAAAAAACTGAAGGCGAAGAAGCAGGTATAAAAACTGCCGTCTATGAGGTTTCTGGAACCGATGTTTATGGCACACTAAAAAGCGAGCACGGCACGCATCGCTTAGTACGACTTAGTCCATTCAATGCCGATAATTTGCGACAAACTTCTTTTTCGCTTGTAGAAATTTTGCCTGTTATTAGAAACGATACCGCAATAAAAATTGACGAAAAAGACCTCCGCATTGATGTTTACCATTCTGGCGGCCACGGTGGACAAAGCGTCAATACAACTAACTCTGCCGTACGCATCACCCATCTTCCGACTAATACCGTAGTCGCAATCCAGAATGAACGCTCCCAGCTCCAGAACAAGGAAAAAGCCATGGAAATCTTGCGTGGCAAACTCGCACAAATGCAAATCGAACAACAAGCCGAGAGTATAGATAAACTTCGCGCCGGCGAATCGGCTTCATGGGGACAGCAAATCAGAAACTATGTTATGCAACCATACAAGCTAATTAAAGATACTCGCACAAAATACGAAGAAACTGACGTCGATGCCGTATTAAACGGTAAAATTGACGGTTTTATCAATGCTTATCTCGAAGCAAACTTAAGCGCCTAGATTTTAGCTATCTAAATCCGCCTTGCGTCGGTTTCGTCTAGTTAGAATTAACATCGCCATAAATGCATAGATGTATCCAGTTTCCCAAATCAGCATCGTATTCCATAGCGCATCCCATTTTGCAGTATATCCAGTAATATATATAATTCCATAAGCAAGAAATGCCAGTGTCGCCTTAGTAGACAAGTTATCTTTTAGTGCAGCAATCCTTAGTCGTTCTATTGCCATGAGGAACATTGATATAAACATTGTTCTAGCAAAGCCAATGTGGATATTAACAAATATCGTTTTTACCTCCGGCTCGACGAAGTTGACATGCGGGAAGAATGATAACCCAATAAAGCCAATGGCTTCAATAATACTAAAGAAAAACCAAATTCTAGAAAAATTTTTCCTCGCCGAAATAAAATATCTTAACAAAAATGTAGTAATAACAACATTACAAACACAGAAGAAAATTGAACTCCAAAGTTCTAATCCAACATAACGCGAAATCGTCAAAGTTAAATCACCAAAATATCCCTTAAAAATCCAATAGTATCCCAAGATAATTATTTGCGAGAAAGCAAAAACTGCTGGCGCTACTGCTAGTCCAAGGTTTGGTTTTAAGACGTTCTTTAGCTTAAACTTTCGCATACTATCATTATAGCATAGGGTGTTTGCTTTTCATTTTTGCTTATGCTATCATATATATATGATATTGCTTGATCAAGTGTCCAAAACCTACCGTGGAGATTTGCATCCCGCGCTTGACCATGTCTCGCTTCATATCGAGCCAAATGAATTCGTCTTTCTCGTCGGACAATCCGGCGCTGGCAAATCCACCCTTATGAAAATGATTACCAAGGAAGAAATTCCAGATTCTGGCAAAATCATCATCGGCGGCATCGATCTCGACTATGTTAAAAAACGCTATATCCCGCACTATCGCCGTCGTCTCGGTGTAGTTTACCAAGATTTTAAACTTCTACCTTCCCGTACTGTCTACGAAAACGTCGCCTTCGCCCTAGAAATTGCCGGCATGAGTAACAGGGAAATAGATAAAACCGTACCAAAAGTCCTAGAGCTCGTCGGACTTTCTGACGCCGCCAAAAAATTCCCACGTGAGCTTTCTGGTGGTATGGCGCAACGCGTTTCTATCGCTCGCTCTGTCGCCCGCCAGCCAAAAATCCTCATCGCCGATGAGCCTACTGGCAACCTCGACAAGATTACCCGCGGTGAAATCATCGATTTACTCCAAAAAATCAATGATTTTGGCACCACCGTCTTAGTTACCACTCACGACGAAACTATCGTTAATAATCTGTCTAAACGCGTCGTCACACTCAAAAATGGCAAAATCGTCTCCGATCAGAAAAATCACGGCATTTACCGCCTCGACGGTAATCCTACTACCATTAGACAGTCTCAACCCACCCCCCCCGCTATCCCCCCCTCCCCCCCCCCTGCCCCCCCCCCCCCCTCTCTCACCCCCCCCC
>JAZLDZ010000012.1:0-8954 GCA_045615025.1 Candidatus Nanosyncoccus sp.
GAGAAGTTGATATCTATCTGAATGAGCATGAGGAATACTACATTAAGTTGAATATCGATAGGGGTACGGCTGTAAGTGCGGAAGATGCGAAGAGGATGATAGCGTTTCTTGCTGAGAGGGACTTACATCCGCAGTATATAGATGTAAGAATACAAGGCAAAGCTTACTTTAAATAGGGCAGATAGAGCAAATAAGAAGGGAAAATTAAGTTCGGTTTTTGTTCGGTTTTTAGAATTGGTGGGGAATCGAACGAGAAAGACAAGTGAAATTTTAGGGTGGTTTTGGCTGGAGGAGGGGAATAACAGGGTAGAGAAGAGGTTAACGCAAGAAAATTAGGGAAAAGTCAAATTTTAAAAATTTGGGCAAATTTGAGGCAAAAATGGGGTTAAAAATGCACGATAACAGGGGTGGGGGTGTTGGAGTGATTCTGGAAGAGGTCGGAAGAGGTTGAAAAAAGTGGCGGTTGGCCTCATACTACTGCCTTTGAGACCTCTTGGTTTCAGCCCGATTCGGACTCTTCGTGAATCCTTATTACGCCGTACTAAAACGTGCTCATAAGGTATTCACTCAGAGCCCTTATCGGGTGAAATCCGCTTTTATGGTCTCAAATGCAGTGGTATTTCAGCCAACTACATAACTCTACATATAACCCCTAACACACTGGTTTAATGTCGTAAAAGATACATTGTGCGACATTAAAACTATGAGCAAAAGACGATATTTTATACGTCTTTGATAAGGCTGTTTTTGTTTATTTTGCTATACGCTTATGTTAATTTTGTCGTATTTCCCCATTCTCGTGCGATTCTAGGCGGTTTCCGGCTCATAGATGGGTTCATATACATTTTGAAGTCTTTGGCGCTATTTTGGCTATTATATGGCTTCATTTTGTATTTAACAGGGGTGGAATAGATAAATAACAGGGTGGAATTGATATACAACAGGGGCGGGGAAGCATAGTTGTTTTCAAATAACAGGGGTAAACAAGGAAAAAACAGGGAAGCTAATTCCCTGTTTTTAACATTTCAGTTTCTGTGGAGTTTGTAATTTCTTCGTTTTCAGCCGAAAAGTGAGTGTCGAAGTCTTGATCGAAACGTTTCTTAATTTTATGTTCCCAACGTGAAAGTTCAGGTCCAAAATATCGACAAAAGTTTTTTAAGCATGCCGTCTCCCAACTCTTGCGCCATTTTTCGAAATAAGCGTTGTTTGGGTCAATTCTGCGCCTCATAAGACACTCGTCAATAGCTCGTGTAACTAGACACTCTTTGTAGCGATTTTTAGCCATAACGGCGTCATCGCCATGTGAAGTGTAATAACAATAGGTGACAAGACGGATATCCGGCTGTTCTTCGCCGAGGTTAGCTTTGGCCTCGAGAAGATCGGAACAATAGTTCAGAATTAAAGTTTTAATTTCATTCCCTTTTATTTCTGAAAACTCTGGTTTGGAGATAATTTCAACCAGCTCTTTAGGACTAATTGACCATTCCCTACCTAGCTCTATATCGTGTTTTAGGTCGTCAATAATTTGTTGGGGCGAAAGCTTATGAAGCTTTTCTTTTCGACCCATTACCCAAGCCTGGTATTCGATTTTTCTACCCATAAAAAACACCCTCCTAAGATACTTAACAACAGTTACTTATTTATTATAGCATAAAAAGCTATAAAATGCAAGAATGCTATGCGTTCGTAGGTGTTTTTTGGTGATTTTTGTGGTGTGGCTTGTTGTGGTTTTTGTGCTTCTTTGGTCTATCGTCTGCGGTGTTGCTCCCCTGTTTGAGCTGAATGGTCTGACCGTTTTGCTCAAGGAGCTTTCCGAGGTCTTTTAGTCCTGGGCGGTCAGTTTTACCTTCTGCTGTGTCTGGTGACATCTTGAGTTTTTTGAAATCTGACTTAGGAGAAGGTTGATAAACGAAACCCTTCTTTGCAACTACATTTCCCTGCCCTGTCTCGGAAAAATTCCCAGAGGTGGACCTCTGTTGATTTTGAGGGTTTAATCGGGCGCCGATTTCGCCAGCGGCGCGGCCAGAATCAGAAAGTTCTTTTTTATATTTCTCGGACTGTTCGATAGTTTCTTTGATTTCGGCTTCGACTATAGCGCGTGGGCGAGAATATTTTTCGCGGGAAGAAGTGATAATGGCGTCGAAATTGTCTTTTGGTGTAGTTGGAATACTAAGTGTGGTAGCAGAGAAGGCTGGGACTTTTTCGCCGTTAATAATCATAGAAATAACGAAGTTGCGATTATTGAGAGAGAGTAAGTCTTGTGCCTCGAAGGTTGGTTCGAATTGTTTAGCTAGAAGTGGGGCATCATCAGCAGAGACACGGAAGGAAATAGTAGTACCAACGTTACCGAATACGGCATCACGGACACTATCGGTCATTTGGGAAATGTATTGGTTGGCAACGGTAAGGTTGAGACCGTATTTTCTAGCCTCGGAGAGAATTACGGCGAAGGAATCAGTAGCGAAGTTTTGGAACTCGTCAACGTAGAGGTAGAATGGACGACGATTGGCAACATCTGGGATGTCAGAACGAGACATAGCAGCAAGCTGTACTTTTGTAACTAAAAAGGCGCCAAGAATACCGGCGTTATCTTCGCCAATCAAGCCTTTTGATAGATTAACAACGAGAATTTTGCCTTCGTCCATGATGCGACGAACATCGAAACTGGACTTTGGTTGCCCGATAATGTTTCTAATAATTGGATTAGCAGTGAAGGCGCCGACCTTGTTAAGTACTGGGGCGATAGACTCGTTGACCTGCTTTTCGTTCCATTGACCAAATTCGTGTTTCCAGAATTGGAGCACAGTAACATCCTTACAATAGTCTAGGGTTTCTTTACGGAAATCTTTGTCGGTAAGCATGCGAGAAATGTCAAGCAAGGTAGTTTCTGGACGATCGAGCAGCGCGAGCAAGGTATAGCGCAGAATATGTTCTAGACGAGGACCCCAAGAATCGCCGAACATGCGTTTTAATACACCGATAACTTCTGATGTGACGTTTGGTTTCCTAGAAGGGTCGGAGAGTTCAAGTGGATTAAACGCGACTGGGAATTGTGTGTCGGCAGGATTAAAATAGATAACATCCTTAACGCGCTTTTCTGGGATGAATCTGAGGTTATTGATGGCGAAATCACCATGCGGATCGATAATACAGTAGCCTTGATCGTAGAAGATATCAGAGAGAGCAAAGAGTTCGAGCATACCAGATTTACCGGCGCCGGTTTGACCGATAATATAAACGTGACGAGAGCGGTCGCGGCGAAGCATGCCGAACTGATGGTTGATGCCGCGGAAATTAGTCAAACCGAAAGCAGAGATATTTTCGTCGCTTGCGGCGTTGCCGGTGATGAGCGGGAGTGAAGATGGTGGTTCGGCAGTTTTGCTGGTTGCCCAGACGATATTTGGGGTTTCTACAGAGGTATGTGGTAGGTGATATACCGAAGCGAGCTCGGAGATGTTTAGGATAAAGCCACGTCCGACAAAACGGCGCGTGCGATATGCTTCAAGAGCGTTCTTGTCAAAAGTGCCGCTAATGCTTTTGAATCCATTGAGGTTGGTAGAGTTGTATTGTTTAAATGTGCCAACAAGCGCCTGCATGTTGAGCTTGGCATCCATTTGATCAGAGCCAAGATAAACGAGGCGAATCTTGACTTCGTAGCCAAGTTTGGTGGCTTTTTCTTCGGCTTTTTCGACTTGGGTTTTGGCGCGTTCGGAAAGTTCGACTGTAACTGGAGCAGCAGTGCCACCTTCTGGCGGCTTGAAGAGTGCACCGAGAGCGGTGATTAGCCAGGTCCAATCAATACCAAAGAGGCCAATACGTTTCCCTGCCTTGACGTTTTTAACCCATTTGTCAGTGGTGGATTTGTGCCAATCGTCTGGTATAGGACGGGTGAGAATTTGAATCCAGAGTTCTTCGTTCTTATCAGGATTGAGTTTGGCAAGAGTACCGGTAATACCAGCAAGTGGATCGACTTCAAAGTTCTCGAAAGTCTTGATTGGGAGAACTTCGTTATCTGTCAGAACGATTTCGCTGGAATAAACGACTGGATAGTTTTTACCCTTTTCGACGTAATCTTCTTTGACTTTGTAGATTTGGACGCTAGGGTATTGCGCGTAGATTTGACCTTCGACGAAACTCTGTAAGATTTTTGGTGTCCAGACATAGAAGCGGATTTGTCCACCCGTAGAAACAATTTCGAAGCTGAGATGCTCTTGAATGCCACCGGAATTTTTGAGTTCGGTTTTATCTCTTAGAATGCCGTGAAGACTGGCAAAAAGTTGTTCGGCGGCGAGTTCTTTTTTATCGTTGGTGCGTGGAATTTCCAGCATCAAAAGTACAGAATCGACGTTTAGAACTTTTAAGCGATTGATTTTTTTATAATTTCGATAGGTTAAAAAGCCAAGGACGCCGACAATTGGCACCCAAACAATTGGCATTAAAATAAAGTGAATGATGTTTGCTAGCATATTTGTTCGTTTCTATTTTATCATAAATGGTTTGAAAAAGATAGCAAGAAAACCGTGATTTTTTCACGGTTTTCTAGAAGTGTTTGACGAAGACTTAGGCTAGGGTATAGGAGTTTTTGTCAACTTTCTTAAATAATTTCTTATTCTGAAGGTTTAGTAGAATGGTAGTCTCTTTTACTTTTCTAGCATGGAGAACTTCACGGACGATTTCTTCACGAGTAAGAGGCTTGTTAGCTTTTTTGAGGATGTCTGTAATAATGTCAGAAACGGTTCCCTTTTTGTAACCCCAGCTATCTAGTGCGTAGATACCACGACCAATAAGAACGAAACGTGAATCCTTGATTAGCTCATTATGGATAGCTTGGATGGTGACATTTTTTCTTTTGAATTCGGAGGTAGAGATTGCTGCGGCAATGTCAGCAAAGTGCATTGGCTCTTTCTTGGATTCTAAGACAACAAAAATTTTGTCGCGAATGTTTTTAGGATTGACGGTTGGCCATTTGGCGAGTCCCCAGAGACCATTTAGAGTAGCAAGCAGTTTGGAGATAGATGCGATAGCTTCGATATGAGATGGGTGCTCATAGTTTAGTTTATTGTCAAGCTCGTCAAGTGTCATAGGCTTTTTGTTTGCTTTGATGATGCTGACGATTTCTTCGGTTTTGCTCTTTAATTTTGCAGTGTCGCCATATTCGGCAATGCCAATAGCGGCGTAATATTGATCATTCTCATCAATAGTGGAAAGGCTGGAAGAAATGTTGCCAAGGAAAGCAAGACCGGCGCGTTCTGAGGCTGTAGTAGTGCGACCATAGATTTTGTCGGCAAGAGTAGAAACGCGAGCGACGCGGCCCATTTCGGTAAGATTGCGGATGATAATCTTCTCGGCGGCGGCGAGTTCGCTAATGTCTCCTTCTTCGGAACAAACACGAAGTCGGATTAGAATGGCTTTTTCAAGTTGACGTACGCGTTCACGCGTAATGGATAACATATCACCAATTTGTTCAAGTGTTTCTTTTTGACCGGAGAGCCCAAAACGACGCGAAACGATCTCCCTTTCGCGATCTTGTTCGATAACTTTTAGACTGCCTTTGATCGCCGCAGCAATCACATCCGCATTTTGGTCCATGAATTTATTCCTTTATTCCACCCCAGTTAATATTATTCATTTTGCTTATGATAGCATATTTTGTGCTAAATGTCAACTTATATTTTCTGACTTTCTATGTTCTATTTTATCACATTTTTTACAATGTCAACAATTTATTACGCTAAAGTTTAAAAAGCCATAAATTGTGGCAAATATCGGCAAATTTTCGTGCAAAAAATGGCGAAAAATAGCATGAAAAAGACCCCATAATGGGGTCTTAGTTAGGGGGTGATTGATATAAGTTCTTTTCTTGCTTGATGTAGGAACTTTACGATAGTGTCTTCGTTATGTATCTTTTTGCAAATTGACCTAATTTGCGCTGCAGCTTTTGTGACTAGCGGGATACCTAATGCGGCAAGTGCAGCCAGGCAGATGAATAATCCAATAAGCAGCGGTTCCTTAGTCTTTATGGTGAGCATGGCGCAAATAGCAACGGTAATTAGATATACGATATTTGCTACAAAGATACTGCCTCTGATAACTCTAGTCTTGTAAAAGTCTTTCTTTAAATCTTGAAGTTTGTTTTCTGACTTTTCTATTGCGTTATCAAGATTAATTGGAGTTAGTTTCTCTAATGAATCCCAGATGTCGGAATTTTTTGCTTCTTCTGCCATTTCTTTTAAGCTATGCCTTCCGTGCAAGTATTTGGAATAGTCAATTTCGTCGTATTTGTGGATGGCAATATCAAAATAAAAGTTGTCACCGTAATTTCCATTCATAAAATCACCTCACTTTCAAAGTGCACCCCTCTTCTTATATTATAGCACAAGCGCTATAAAAAGTCAAGGGTGGAGCGAGGTGATGACGTTTTGGAGTGATGCTAGCGTTTTTTCTTAGCACTTTTTCTTTTTCTAGGGGCGTGGCGGGCGGATTTGGGTTTTTCGGCAAGGATCTTTTCGGCTTCTTCTTTGGTTAGTTTTTTTGGATTAATCTCTTTTGGAATCTTGGCATTGTTTCTACGTCCTGGGCCCTTAACGTATGGTCCATAGGCGCCATTAATAATCATAACATCGCCCCAATCGGCAATAATGGAATCGATTTTTTTCTGGTATAGAGGTTCGGCTTCTTTTAGGGTAATCGTATAAGGATCGTAATCTTTCATAGGGATGTTATATGTGCCGGCTTTTAGATATGGACCGAATGGACCGGCAGCGGCGATGATTTCTGTACCGTCTTTTGCTTTTCCGAGGTTGCGTGGCAAGACTGGGAGAGCAAGCTGCTTGAGGGCTTGTTTTAAGGTGACAGTTTTAACGGTCTCACCTTTTGGTAATGGTGCGAAGCGTGGTTTTTCGCCAGATTCTTTTTCGTTTTCGCCAAGCTGGATAAAGCCGCCATTCTTGCCGATTTTGGCGTAGATGTTCTTCCCTGTTTTTGGGTCGACGCCAAGAGAGTTAGAGTTATTGTAACGGGCAATATCGCTCGACTTATCGATTAACCTGGAAAAAGGGGTATAAAAATTGCGAAGCATTTTGACGCGTTCGAGTTTTGCCTCGGCGATTTTATCAAGTTTCTGTTCGACGTCGGCGGTAAAGCCGTAGTCGACGATTTGGTCAAAGTGATCGGTCAAAAAGTCCGAAACTAACTCGCCAACAGGGGTAGGAACAAGCTTGCCTTTGATGGAGCCGGTTCTCTCTTCGGTTATCTCTTCGGTTATCTTATCGTTCTTTAGAGTTAGAACTGTTATTTCGCGTGGAGTGCCTTCGGATTCTCCCTTAATAACATAGCCACGAGATTGGATGGCGGACATGATTGAAGCATAGGTAGATGGGCGTCCGATGCCGAGTTCTTCGAGTTTTTTGACTAGAGAGCCTTCGGTATATCTGGCGGGTGGACGATCGAAAGTTTCGCGTGCGGTGATTTCGGATGCTTCACAAAGGTCGCCTTTTGTTAGCTCTGGGAGTTCGGTTTCTTTGGAATTGCCGTAGACTCTTAAGAAACCGTCAAAGAGGATAACTTCGCCTTTGGCAATAAAGGTGGTGGAGGCGGATTTTTCGGGACGTAATTTAATCGTAGTCCTATCTACTATGGCATTTGCCATCTGGGTGGCAAGAGTGCGAGTGCGAATGAGTTTATAAAGTTTACGTTCGAAATCATTATTTCCGGCGGATTCTGCTTCTATGTGGGTTGGGCGAATTGCCTCGTGGGCTTCTTGGGCGCCGGCAGATTTGGTCTTGAAATGACGGACTTTAAGGTATTTTTCTCCATATTTTTCTTTGATATAACCAGCAATAGCTCCGAGCGCTTGAGAAGATAGGTTGAGGGAGTCGGTTCTGTGGTAGGTGATATGCCCTGCTTGATATAAGCCTTGAGCTGCACGCATGGTGGTACTAGAAGAAAAACCAAGTCTGGCGTTTGCTTCGATTTGGAGCGCAGCAGTAGCAAAAGGTACAGGATTAGGTTTAAGAGCCTCGGTCTTTTCGGTCGAGATAACCTCGTATTTTGCCTTTTTTAGCCCTTCTAAGAGCTTTTTTGCCATAAGCGCATTAGTTGGGCCTTTTCCGTCTAAAGTCGCTGTAAATGGAGTTTTGGATGGCTTCTTGGTGGTTTTGGCGTTATCTATGGCGCTTTTCCCTGTTTCAATAAACTCACCAGTTACTTTGAAGCTGGATTTGGCGGAGAACTTTTCGATTTCGCGTTCTTTTTCGACGACAAGGCGAAGAGCTGGGCTTTGGACGCGTCCAGCGGAGATAGCGCCAGGAACTTTACGGCGAACTACCCCTGACAAATCGTAGCCTACGAGCATATCAAGAGTCTGGCGGGCTTGTTGGCTTGATACCATGTCCATATCAACGTGGCGAGGATGCTTGACAGCTTCTTCTAGGGCGGGCTTAGTAATCTCATGAAAAGTGATACGATTGGTGCCTTTAGGGAGTTTCAGTACCTCCATGAGGTGCCAAGAAATAGATTCTCCTTCGCGATCCTCATCAGTTGCGAGCCAGATAGTCTTGGCGGTCTTGGCGGCTTTTTTGAGGTCGGAAACGATTTTCTTGTGACCTTCATCGATTTCGTAAGTGACGTCAAAATCATTGTTAACGTCGACTTTGGTATCTTTTCTGATGTGTCCAACAGAGGACATAACTTTAAAATCAGAGCCTAAGTATTTCTCAATAGTCTTGGCTTTGGCTGGAGACTCGACGATAACTAAGTTTTTTGCAGTCATATAATCTATAATAGCACAGTGTGTCAAGCTTAAGCGGTTTCGTCATAAAAACCAACAAAAAGCCTCTGGACGGGATTAGGTAAGGGTGGGCATCACCTAATCCCATCTAGAGGCTCTTTGGCTACCCCATAACGCTTCCTTCTTAGATACCGGGGGAACCCCGGAAGCGCGACCCACCTCACAC
>JAZLDZ010000013.1:0-17537 GCA_045615025.1 Candidatus Nanosyncoccus sp.
ATCAGGTTGCGGAAAAGCTTGGCATGAGCCGTGCTACCTATATTTCTGTTGAGACTGGAAAGAGAGATCTGACGGCCTCTGAAATTTCTGATATTGCTAATATGTACGAAATTACAATTCCTGAACTATTCGGAGAAAAGAGAAATAACCAGAAGTTTATGCAGATGTATTTTTACATCTTGAGTAAGTTCAAAAATGGTATTCCGAAGACGAAACTGGCGAAGTTGCTTTACTTTGCTGATTTTAGGAATTATTATGAGAATCTTGAACCGATGAGTGGGGTTTATTATGTCCGGAGACAATATGGTCCGCTTGCAGATAGCTTTCTTTATATGACCGATTTGCTTTATGACAGCGGGAAAATTTCTATTGATAAATTGCCGGAGGGGGCGTTTATCATTAAGTCTAAGAGCTTTAATCAGCAATATGACTTATTGAGCGACAAAGAAAAGAAGAGTATCGATGAGATATGTGAGCTTTGGCGTGATAAATCTACAAGAGAAATCGTAAATTATACACACGAACAGAAACCGTGGGCATCCTGTCGTGATGGGGAGTATATCCCCTACGAACTGATCATTCAGGAGGACCCTGCGCATGTTTACACACCAGTTGAGTAAAGAATTTGATCGGTTTGGTGTGTATTTTTCTGCCTATGCAGAACATCATTTCTTAAAGAAGTTTAGGAAGAAATATAAGGGGAAAATTTGGGAGATTACGGAGAAGTCTATAGTTGCCGATCTTTCTAGGATTAGCAATAACCTCCAGGGCTCCCAACAAGTCGATGAGTTGAAAAGTGACGGAAAGAGGTGGCTATTCAAATATGATTTCGCTGTGGCAAAATCTGGTAAATCGCCAAAGAAATCGGGGAATCGCTGTGTTTGCTTGCTTGATACTGAAAAGAGGGAAATTAAAATTCTTGCGATCTATGCAAAGGACGATCTACCCAAAAACATGGGTGAGACACAATGGATTAAGGAAATGTGTAAGCAGGCTAACTTACTAGTTAGTTAGCATCTCGACTTTTTCGTAGTAGGCAGGTTTAGCTGGAGTGACTACGACGGTTTCTGTCCAGGCTGGTTTGGCTGGTTCGTCTACAACTGTTTCATCCCAGGCCTGAGTGATTAGGTATTGTTCTGTTCTGTAATAGTACCAAGGGCCACGCGCAGCGACTCCGCCATGGTAGCTACAAGTTCCTCTTCCGGAAGATCCAGAATACGAGCCATCTCTACAGCGAGATTGGGCGCAGGTACCGCTTTTGTAGTTAATGTTTGTTCTGACACAGTCTTGGACTTGTTTCGTGCCATAAACGGCATCATGATGGACGACATGAGTCTTGGCAGGTTCAGCTGGATGATTGATAGTCTTTGTGACCTCTTTGATAGCCTCATGATAGACATATTTAGAATATTTTGTGCCGTTTTCATCTTGGCAGTTTTCGGTAACAACTTTTCCGTCGCAGATTTGGGCAGTGTTCTTACTGTTAGAGTTGGCGGTAATGGTAACGGAAGAAGTGGTTGCTAAAACTACAAAAGCTGCTCCTGCAAAGAGGAGAAGTTTCGCATTTAGAGTTAATGATTTGATTTTATTCCACATGGGGGATCCTGATTTGTTATTTATATTATATCACATATCTTAGATTAATGAAAGCATAAGCGAAATGAAGTGGTTGAAAAGTCAAGGTCTTTATGCTATTATGATTTTGAAATATTAAACGGAGGGCATCAGTATGAAACAAAGTAAAAAGCCAGATATAGATCATAGCGCAACTTCTGATAAGAATTTTAGTGACTGGTTTCATCTAAAACCTGCGATACACTATAAGGGCGTTTATCAAGGGACATGGTACGTTCCGTTTGAATTCAAGAATAGGGAACAGATTGCAGTTTTAGCTCAGGCAAGGGTTTTGAGCGTTTTTCGGCTCTATAAAAAGATGGGGGGGGTCCCTGACTCTGACCTTGAATTAGTAAGGGATGGTTTTAGAAAACTTTATTTATAAAAATATCCCCCAGTCTCGCGACTGGGGTGGACGGGTATCCCCGAATATACTTTCATTATATCACACTTGGTTATGTTTTTCAAGATGCTAGTTTTACGACAGTTTCTATCACCAGCTTAACATCCTCAACGGTGCTGCCGCGAGAGAGGTCGGAGGCTGGTTTTTTGAAGCCTTGAAGAATAGGGCCGGCGGCAGTATAGCCGCCGAATTGCTCAAGAGACTTATATAATATATTGCCAGAGTTGAGATCGGGAACGATTAGCACATTGGCATGTCCGGCGACAGGTGAATTCGGTGCTTTTTTGGCGGCGATTTCTGGATTGATGGCACAGTCAAGCTGCATTTCGCCATCGATAACAATCTCTGGATAGTCGATGCGTAACTTATCAATGACGGAGCGAATTTTATCAATACAATCGTCTTTGGCGCTGCCAAGGGTCGAAAAGGAAAGCATAGCAACTTTTGGGATGTCTTCTAGAATTTTTGTTGCAGTAGTGTAAGTCTGAAGCACGATGTCGTAGAGCTGGTCGCTGGTTGGGTTTTTGGTGACACCGGCGTCAGCGAGAATAAGAGTTTTAAGACCGTTGGGCTTGGCGGAGTCATTTTTTAGGACGAAGCAGCTAGAAAAAGTTTTAGTACCTTCTTTCATTCCGAGGAAATCTTTACAGGAGAGGACGACGTCGCGAGTGGTATAGTCGATGCCGGCAATAAGAGCGTCGATATCTTTTTCGGAGGTTTTTTTGGCAGCCAGCTCTAGATCTTCTATGCAGATGGCATTAACAGGTGAAGCTGAATTTTCTTGGTTATACTCTTCAATAGCTTGTTTTATGATGTCGTTTTTTAGTTCGGGAAAGATGATATTCATAAAACCATTATAGCACGTAGATATTGGCGAATATCAGATTGACGATATTGCAAAAATTATTTATAATAAGGGCAGGTTTTAAAAGAAGAACATATAGAAAGTTAGAATGAATATAGAAAGAAAAATAGGGTAGGCGATGGACGAAGTAAACATAAAAGAGCTCTTTAGGTATATTCTATCGAAGTTTTACATCGTAGCCACTGCAACGGTGGTGGTGGTACTTGTTGGGGAAATATATTCCACCTACATAAAAACTCCGCTCTATCGCTCGACAACAAAATTAGTCCTAACATCTTCGCAGGGAGATAGTTCTACTACTGCTGTAACGAATACTGATGTGACCTTATCTAACAACCTCGTTAAAACATACTCCGAAATCATCACATCGAGGGATGTGTTGTCAAAAGTTATTTCTAATCTGAAGCTGAACATTTCTCCAGAAGATTTAGCAAACAAGGTGTCTGTTTCTTCTGTATCTAACACTCAAATTATCACCTTATCCGTCTCTGATCCGGATGCGGGGCAGGCAGAGAAAATTGCTAATGAAATTGCTAAGGTGTTCAAAGCGGAAATTATCAATCTCTACAAAATTGATAACGTACAAGTAGTAGACAAAGCACAGGCGGCTGATTCGCCATACAATGTAAATATTCTAAAGCAGACACTTCAATTCTTGGCAGCTGGTCTAGCGATGGGAATTGGTATCGTGCTAGTAATGTTCTATCTAGATAACACCGTTAAAAGTAGCCAAATAGTAGAAGACAAGGTTGGATTAGTTGTACTCGGCGTTGTTCCGAAAATTGGAAAAGGAAAGAAAAAGTCATTATAGTTTAGGCTAGATAGGAAAGGGAACACGTATGGATGAGTCAACTTTATTAAAACGAGAAAAAACGTCTAAAAAACCAAAAACTAGGCGTGGTGGAGTAGAAGATTTAGTGGTGGCGACGAGGCCAAAATCTTCGGTAGCTGAGGCGATTAAGTCAATTAAAACTAACATTCTTTTCTCTTCGGTAGATAAGGAATTAAAGGCAATTTTAATTACTTCTCCAGAATCGGGAGATGGGAAAAGCTTCATTGCGGCAAATCTCGCGACGGCATTTGCACAGGATGGAAAGAAGGTTCTAGTGATTGATGGTGATATGCGAAAGGGCCGTCAGCATGAAATCTTTGGAATTGATAATGACGCAACGATGGGGTATTCTAACTATATCTTGAAGTTTAGGGAAGCGGAAACGTCGGGGATGATGTCATTTATTAAGCCAGAAATATATGTAAAAGAAACAAGAGTTCCGGGAGTATATCTTCTACCAGCTGGACCTACACCGCCGAATCCTTTGGAGTTAATCTCTTCGGATAACAATAAGAAGTTGCTAGAAAGCGTAAAAAATCAATACGATATCGTGATTATTGATTGTCCACCAGCACTAGGGCTTTCTGACGCTTTAGTAATGTCAAAATATACTGATGCAAACATCATAACAGTATCCAATGCAAAAACTAGGACTGACCAGCTAGAAAGTGTGAAGAAAAACTTCGAAAAAGTGAATTCGAAAATTACTGGTGTAGTAATAAACAAAGCAAAAAATACAAAGGGCGGGTATTATTCATCTTATTATGCAGATGAATACTATGCGAATATAAATAATGATTGATACACACTCGCATATTTTACCGGGAATTGATGACGGTGCAAAGACGTTCGAGACTAGCATTGCAATGCTAAAACAGGCGGAGAGCGCTGGAGTGACTGATATAATCCTTACCCCACATTACCTAAAGGGAACAAAATATAGTAATGATAATGAAAAAAAATGGGAATTATATCAAGAGCTAAAAAAGCGAGCGCTAGAAGCAGGGATAAAAATTAACTTATATCTTGGGAATGAAATTTATATTGATGCGGAACTTCCAAAAATGCTGGCGGGATATGTTGGTGAAAAATCGGACCTGATGTATGAAGTTTCGACGATGAATTCTACAAGATATGTATTAGTGGAATTTCCGGTACATGCTGAAGAAAAGAGTGCAAAAACGACTTTAATGGCAATTATTAAAATGGGATTTATTCCATTGATTGCACATCCAGAACGATATTATTACGTACAAGATAATCTGGAAATATTAAACGATTATCTAAACATGGGGTGTCTTTTATCTGGAGATATTTTGGCGTTAACTGGTAAATATGGGAAACGCGAGGAAAGAACTCTGAAAAAACTAATCCAAGATGGTAAGATTTTCTGTTTGGCGACGGATGCGCATAAGCCAGTAGATTATGTGCTAAATGGGGCAAAACGAAAACTTGGAAGGATTGTGAAAGATGAGGCAGCGGTCGAAAGGCTTTTGACAGAAAATCCTAGGCGGATGCTCGCAGAAAATGAGATTATGTGGTATAATAGTCGGGTGAGTTATGAAAAACTTTCGTGAATATTTGGGGGAAATTTATCGGGGACATAAGGGACTATTAGTATTAATGGGCCTACTATTTTTGATGTCTTTGGTATTCTTTGTATTTTCTTTAGTTAATCTATCGCCAAGTTCCGCTATCGTAAAAGTAGGTTATGGCGACATTGGCAGCTTTGCTGGTGATGATCTTACTGGTATGAGGCTTGCTGGTGGTTATCGCGATGGCGGTTGGGGAAATATGCTTACATTCTCGTTCTTGTCAGTAATTATTGGTGTACTTCATAATATGATTGCAATTAAGGTCTATAAACGACGCGGAGAGGGGATTGCAAAGGCTTTTGTAGTGGTGAGCATGTTTATTTTAATTGGAGCGTTCATTGTATTAATGAGATTACTTTCTGAAGGGTAATAGTGGAAAACGCAGAGAGAATACATGATGACGATATAGATATTCCTCTTGGGAAGAGAGATAGACTATATCGCTTTTTTGAGGTTCTCCCGGGTGCGCTATCGTATTCGATGATAGGTGCGCTTTTTGTTTTCTCTTTGATTTCTCCGGTAGTGGCAGCAGTGTATCTGCTAGTAATTATTACGATTACACTAGTTAAGGCAGTGGGTGTTGCCGTGAGAACGGTGCAAGGCTATAACGATATCCAGGCTGCAATGAAGGTAGATTGGCATAAAAGATTTATACAACTAAAAGATCCGCATGAGAATTTTGAAAGGCTTCACGGTAAAGAAAGTAAGGCGTATGATTTTGATTTGCATGTAGAAAACTTACGAGCATTAACTGTGGCGCCAGAGGATTATCCGGATCCAGATAGTATCTATCATGCAGTAATAATGGTTGCCTATAATGAGGGAATGGAAACATTGGTGCCAACGGTGGAAGCGGTTAGGGATACAACCTTCCCAAACGAGAGAATTATTTTTGTAATGGGATACGAGGAGCGTGGCGGGGAAGAAATTGAGAAAAATGCGAAGCAGCTGAAGGAGATGTTTGATGGAACATTTTATGATTTTATTTTGGTAAAGCATCCGCAGGATTTGCCAAATGAAATAAAGGGGAAGGGTCCAAACTTAACTTATGCAGGTGAGCATTTGGCGGAATATGTAGAGAAGAAGCGTGTGCCGTTTGAAAATGTAATTGTAACTTCGCTTGATTCTGATAACCGGATGCACAAGGAATATCTTGATTGTGTGGCCTATGAATACGTTGTGCATGAGGATAGGAAACGCATGGCGTTTCAGCCAGTATCTTTATTTATGAATAATATCTGGGATGCGAGTGCACCTATGAGAGTAATTGCGGTATCGAATTCATTTTTCAATGTAATTAATGTTAAAAGACCACATTTGCTCCGGAATTTCGCATCTCATTCTCAGCCACTTTCAGCGTTATACGAGATGGATTTTTGGAGTAAGAGGACAATTGTGGAAGATGGACATCAGTACTGGCGGAGCTTATTCCATTTCCGAGGGAAGTATGAAGTTCTATCAATTAAAGTACCGATTTATCAAGACGCAGTGATCGAAGAGACATTCTTAAAAACGTTGAAGGCGCAGTTTATTCAATTACGCCGTTGGGACTATGGGGCGAGCGATGTTGCGTTTGTGGGGGTGAGAATGGTGGATAAGAAACGCAGACGTATGCCACTATGGTATTTGTGGCCAAAATTCTGGCGACTCTTAGACGGACATGTGACGTTAGCAGCGATGAGCCCAATTGTGGCGTTTGGTGGTTGGGTGCCAAGATTGCTTAATTTTCAAACTAGAGATTTGCTGACGTACAATTTGCCAAATACGGTATCTTGGATTCAGCTTTTTGCATCGATTGGTCTTATGATTACGATTTTTATGTCTTTGAGAATGCTTCCACCAAGACCGAAGAAATACAATAAGATAAAATCGGTGGCAATGGTGTTACAATGGATTTTGTCTCCGTTAGTTGCGATTGTTTATCAGAGTTTTGCGGCTTTTTATGCGCAGACGAGATTGATGACTGGGCGCTATATGGAGAACTTTGATGTGACGAAGAAGGTGGTGAAGAAATGAAACAGCTAAAAATGAAAACAATAACCTATGAGTTTAATGTAGGCGTAAAACAGCCGGTTAATTTTTTCGTGTTTTCCGATCTTCATATTACGGAGGATCTCGACACGGAGGTTCTGACGGCACTTTATCGCAGGGCAAAAAGATGTAATCCAGATGCAATTCTTTTCCTAGGCGACATGATTGATACGGTCGAGTTTTTGGATAAGGAAAAGAATTACAAGCTCCTAAAGAATTTTCTAGAACAGATGGCAATGGTAGCGCCAGTATATGTTATTGTGGGGAATCATGACATGCGCTCGATTCCAGGGAAAAGAAAAAGAAGGATGTTCGTAAAGGAGCCAAAGGATTTTTGGAAAGACATAACAAAGAATCCGGACATTGAGATTCTAAAAAACCAGGCAATAAAAACAGATAAATACTTTTTGGCTGGGATTGAACAAGGTCCGTCTTGCTATAATTTAAGCGAGGGAACATCGGCCAGTACTTTGCAAAAGCACATTCTGGTTTCTGAAAAGGCAGAGATGATGGAAGTCGCACTAAAAAGGTTCTTGAAAAAAGTGAAGGCTCCAAAAAATACGGAGAAGCCAAGAATATTGCTAGTCCATTCAGCGAGATTTTTGACGGAAAGAAACCTGGGTGGATTAGTGAAGGATTACGATGTAATTTTATCTGGGCATTTACATAATATGGCAATGTCGGAAAAGGTATTTAGGAAGATGATGGCGGTTTGGGGGCTAGGGCTTAAGAATGGACACCTAGTTTGTCCGCCGGTGACAGCATTTACAGATCCAAAGAAACAGAGACATTATACAAGATATTGTGCGATAGTAAAAATCAAATAAAAAAAGAGAGCCTTTAGGGGCTCTTTTTAGTTTCTTTGTGTGGTGGATCGCGAGGGATTCGAACCCCCGACCCCCTCGGTGTAAACGAGGTGCTCTAGCCAACTGAGCTAGCGATCCTTAGTTTTCTATTTTATCATAAAATGTGATAAAATGGAAGGAGTAAGAACGGAGAAAAATATGACCAAAAAACAGATTGACGAAGCTGAACCAGATATGGAATTTGTTGAGAGAATGAGGCATACATTATCCCATGTAATGGCTGCAGCAGTAAAAGAGCTATACCCAGATGTAAAATTTGGGATTGGTCCAGCAATAGAAAACGGCTTTTATTATGATATGGATTTTGGTACAACAAAAATCTCCGAAGAAGATTTGCCTAAGATTGAGAAAAAGATGAGGGGAATTATTCAGCGTAAACTTCCAATGGTGCGCCGCGAAGCCTCGAGGAATGACGCGCTAGATTGGGCGATTGCTGAAGGCCAGACTTTAAAAAAGGAGCTGATTGAAGAGCTTCCAGAAAAAGACAAAATTACATTCTATGATATGGGGGATTTGTTTACTGATCTTTGTAAGGGGCCACACGTCGAAAATACAGGCGAATGTGGACCGTTTAAGCTGGTAAAAATAGCCGGTGCATATTGGAGAGGGGATGAAAAACGTGAGATGCTAACGCGTATCTATGGTGTAGCATTTGAGAGCGAGGAGGAACTAAAAGAATACTTGAAGCGTCAAGAAGAAGCAAAAGCCCGTGATCACCGTAAACTAGGCAAGGAGCTTGATTTGTTTACATTCTCGGACCTTGTAGGGGCGGGACTTCCGATGTTTACTCCACGGGGAACAGTACTACGTGATGTGCTAGCTAATTATTCGCTCTCTTTGCGCCAGAAAGCAGGTTTTGGACGAGTTTGGACACCACATATTACTAAAGTAGACCTATATAAGACTTCTGGTCACTATGCAAAGTTTGGTGATGAATTGTTCATGGTGCATTCACAGGTGAATGGTGAAGAGTTTGCGATGAAGCCGATGAACTGTCCACATCATACGCAGATTTTTGCTTCGAGGCCACGCACGTATAAGGAAATGCCAGTACGTTATATGGAGCCAACGACAGATTATCGTGATGAAAAGACAGGTGAGCTTGGTGGCTTATCGAGGGTTCGTTCGCTCACACAGGATGACAGCCACGTATTTTGCCGTTCGACACAGATTAAAGATGAAATCCATAACATCGTAGGCATCGTACGTGAATTTTACGGTGTGATGGGTATGAAATTACGTGCAAGGTTGTCATATCGTTCGGATGAGGACAAGTACTTAGGTGATGCGAAGCTTTGGAAGATGGCACAAGAGCAAATTAAACAGGCTGCGATTGATAACGGGCTAGATTTCTTTGAAGCAGAGGGTGAAGCAGCGTTCTACGGACCAAAAATCGACTTTATGGCGGAGGATGCAATCGGAAGAGAGCACCAAGTAGCAACGGTTCAGCTCGATTTTGTGATGCCAGAGAGATTTGGACTAGAATTTGTGAACGAAAAGGGTGAAAAAGAACGTCCAGTGATGATTCATCATGCTACGCTTGGCTCAATCGAGCGATTTATGAGCGTATTTATTGAACATACAGCGGGTTGGTTCCCATTCTGGACTGCGCCAGAGCAAGTGCGAGTTATAACCGTGAACGACAAAGTTTCTGATTATGTGCAAAAAATTTGTTCAAAATTATCAGGGGTAACGCTAGAAGAACCGCTGGCACACAATGAGCTGAGGTATACGGTAGACGAGTCCGATGAATCGCTAGGCAAAAAGATTCGTAGAGCAACTGAGATGAAAATTCCTTGTATTCTAGTTGTGGGACCTAAGGATGCTTCGGCAAAAACCGTTTCGGTAAGGCTGCGCGATAAGGAAGAGACTATAAAATTAGATAAATTGGTGGATTATCTGAAGAAATTGAAATAGGGGGAGCTTGTCTCGATATAATGGAAAGGTGATAGTTATTGTCGGGCCGACTGGGTCCGGCAAAACTGGTGTGGGAATAGAAATCGCATTAGAATGTGGACGATTATTGAGCTTGCCTGATGGTGAAATAGGCGGGGAAGTAATCTCGGCAGATTCTAGAGCTATTTATAAATATATGGATATCGGCACAGCAAAGCCATTGGCTACTGAGATGCAGGGAGTGCCGCACTACGGGATAGATTTAGTGGAGCCCGGAGAGAGATTTACAGTCTCTGACTGGAAGGAATATGCATTATCCAAGATAGAAGAAATTCGCTCGCGTGGACATGTGCCAATTATTGTTGGTGGAACTGGGCTATATGTGGATGCATTGATTTATGATTATCAGTTTCGAGGTAAAACTGGTGAGAAGGCAGGAGAAAATGCTAGTGCTGAACAAAAAAGTTGTTCGGACAGACAAAAAATGGTGAACGGATACGCTGTTTTTGGTATAAAATGGGATATGGAGCAACTACGTGAGCGGCTAGCGCAAAGAGTGAATAAATTATTTGTTCAAGAACTCTATGATGAGACTAGGTTTCTAGTAGAGAAATACGGTTGGAACAGCCAGGCGATGAAGAGTAATATTTATCAGTTTGCCTGGGGATATCTGGAGGGAAACTATAGCCTCGAGGAGGCAAAAAGACTATGTGCGTTGGATGATTATCATTTAGCGAAGCGGCAAATGACGTGGTTTAAGCGAAATCCGGAAATTTCTTGGCTTCCGCTTGATAAAATTAAGCAAGCCGTGCTAAAATGTATACAGAATGGTTAAAGAAAATAATACACCACTAGAAAAACTTTTCGGATCAAAGACCCGAGCAAAACTTTTGAACCTTTTCTTTGAAGATTCGGGAAAAAGTTACTATGTAAGAGAAATCACCAGAGTAATTGACGAACAGATTAACTCGGTTAGAAGGGAATTACTTAACCTCGGTAGTATTGGAATTATTAAAAACGAGACATTTGATAATAAGGTCTATTATTCGGCAAATATGAAGCATCCTTATAGCCATGCTTTAGTTGCGCTTTTTACGGCAAAAAATGTGGACGCTAAGACACAAGAAGTTGTTCAAAGGCGAAGCTGGGATGATTATGTAAAGCCAGTTAAGAATTATTTAATGGGATTAATCGTAACTAATAGAGCGCCTGGGGAAGAAGGTGTGGACATGGTGATTATTGGGGATGATAGAACGAAGAAGTTGTCACATTGGGCAGAAGTGATAGAGAAAAAGGTGGGAAAACCACTAAACTATGTGATTTTAAGTCCGGATGATTATACTTATAGAAAAAGTGTAAGGGATAGGTTCTTGGTAGAGGTAATGGAGATGGACATCTCTGAAGTCTATGATCCAGAAAGACTAATAAAGGGATAAAGGAGGTAAAATGTTTGAAATTGAGAGTAGAAAACCGGAAGAAATTACGATAACTACTAAAAGGACGACGATTACTTTTAATATTGCGCAGTTTACTATTGATGGCGATTTAGCAGTAGGGAAGATTCACGGTCCTGGAGAATTCGAGATAGGTGATGCAACAATTAGAGGAATTGCGGTACCGGTAGCTGGTTCTTCTTCTGAGGATGCTGCTGATGGGAAAGCAGATGGGAAGAGACCGGAGCTTTCTGGGGAGACGATTTACGATGTTGAAGTCGGTGGAGTACATGTTGGTATTATTGGTGATATCGACCGGGGATTAGATGATCTTGGTGTTTCTGATATCCTTTGCACTTCTTCGGTGAGAGCAGTAAGGGAAATTGAACCAAAGATGGTAATTGCAACTGGTAACATCGATGGTATGGTGACAGAGTTGAAGCTAAGTGCTAGAACAGAGAAGAAGCTAAAAGTAAAGAATGCTGATAGCTTGCCGGCAACACTAGAAGTAGTAGCTTTGAACTAATGGAAATAATAGTTGTACTACTAATCATCCTAGTTTCGATGATTTTGCATGAGCTAGCGCATGGGGTGGTGGCGTATCTTTTGGGCGATACAACAGCGAGAGAGAATGGGAGATTAACGCTTAATCCTATAAAACATCTTGATCTGGTTACATCGGTCATATTGCCACTGTTGATGTTTATCATGGGTGGACCAGTGTTCGGTGGGGCTAAGCCAGTACCAGTGAATAATCGAAAGCTAAAATGGGGCGCGTTTGGAATGGCACTAGTGGCGATTGCGGGACCGCTCACAAATTTTCTCTTGGCATTAATTTCTTTTGTGATTTTTTACCATACGGGACTACTTTCGCATAACGATTTTATAGGGGTGATTTGTGCAAATATGGTTACGATTAATCTAGGATTTTTTGTGTTCAATATTTTACCGATTCCACCTCTGGATGGCTCGCGAGTATTGTATGCGATAGCGCCTGATGGGGTAAGAAATATAATGGAGAAAATGGAGAGTACTCTCGGGATATGGTTAGTATTTGGATTGATACTAATTTTTTCTTCAGTGCTAACAACTATTATGAGTACAATGATTACGGGAATTGTTCGTTTTTTCTTGATGTTAGTTGGCGCGGCGTAAAAAGTACAGAGAGTGCTTTTGTGGTATAATAGAATTAGCCCTGGTGGCGACATGATTTTCCTGAATAATCATGTTATAGGGATTTCGTGGCGGCATCTCCGTGGAGATACGCATAAGATTTTACCCACCTTGTATTTACTACAGGGAAAACACTAGAACCATCAGGGTAAAAGGGTAGGCATGAAGCAGCGCATAAGAGTAGTCGGAATTGTAAAGGATGGGGACAGTATTTTGCTCCTCAAGAAAATTCAGAACCGCGCTGAGGAAGTGCCTGCTTGGGAGATTCTAACTGGTAAGATACGTTTTGGCGAGCAGCCGGAAGAGGCTTTAGCTCGCTCTTTTTATGAGTATTTAGGGGTAGAAGTTGCTGGTCTAAAACTAGTAGATGCGGTGACGTTTGTGGGGCTATCTGGTAGCTCTCAGATGGAGAACCTCTATATAGTTTTTGAAGTAACGCTTCCTCAAGGAGTAAAGATAATGCCGATGGATAGATATACGGCATTTAAATATCTAAAGAAAAGCGAACTTGCGACGGTGAGACTAGAAGATGCCACAATGTCGGTGATTGATATTGTTGCTGGGCATAAGAGAGCAGAGATTAACATGAAACCGACTGACGCGATTGATGATCCTAGAGGTGCAGCAAATGGGGCTACGGTGTTCGTTGACGGTGGAAGCAGAGGGAATCCTGGGCCGGCGGCGATAGGGTATTATATTGTTGGATCTGACGGGAATGTAATAAAGCGTGGGGGAGAGTTTATTGGTTTTGCGACATCACGTGTAGCAGAATATTATGCGATGAAAGAGGGAATCGAACAGGCGATTCAACTTGGACTGAAACGTGTACGCTTCGTAGGGGATAATTTGATGATGATTAACCAATTAAAGGGTATTTATCAGGTAAAAAGTAAGGACCTTTTGATAATCTATAATGATATACAAAAATTACTCAAGAATTTTGACGCGGTGACGTTTTCTCATGTTAAGAGAAGTCAAAATATGGAGGCTGACAGAGAAGCGGACAAGGCGTTAAAGGGGCATTTTAATAGAAAACAAATAAAAATGTGGTAAAATAGGGGAAGCTCGTAATGACAACCGCTGGGATTTCTCAGAGGAAAGTCCGGGCAGCACAGAGTATAGTAGTCGCTAACGGCGACCGTCCGAAAGGATAGGGAAAGTACCACAGAAACTAATCTACCGAGAGTTTTCTTTCGGCAAAGGTGAAAAGAGTGAGGTAAGAGCTCACAGTGATGCATAGTGATATGTATCAGAGGCAAACCCTACTAGCTGCAAGGAGTGCTATAAACCTCTACTCGAGGATGCACGTTCACCGCTTGAACCTTAGAGCAATTTAAGGTCTAGATAGATGGTTGTCCATCGAGTTTCGACTCGATGACAGAACCCGGCTTAATACGAACTATTTGGGACTTTTCTTCGGAAGAAAAGTCCCAACGAAAAGAACCTAGTATAAAAATAAAGTCAGGCACATGTCCTGACTTTATTTTGGTTTATAGTTTAAAAAATTATTTTAGTAGACCTTTTTTCTTAAGGGTGCGGAGGGTGGAGGTTGCGACGTTGATCTTAACCTTTTTGCCATCCACTACTAGAGTGCGTTTTTGGATGTTTGGCTTAAAGACTTTGCGGGTTTTTCTCTGGGAGAAAGACACGTTATGTCCATACATTTTGCCTTTGCCGGAAATTTCACAAACTGCCATCTTATTTCTCCTTAACCATGTTAACGATAGCTTTGAAAGACTCTGGCTGGTTAACAGCAAGATCAGCTAAAATTTTACGATCAATATTAATGTTTTTCGCCTTCATACCAGCGATGAGCTGGGAGTAGGAAAGACCTTGTTCTCTAGAAGCATTATTAATGCGGGTAATCCAGAGAGCACGAAGGTCGCGTTTCTTGTTGCGGCGATCGCGGTAAGCATAGCGAAGGGATTTAATAACACCTTGCTTTGCTAAACGATAACTTCTAGTGCGATAATGTTGCATGCCTTTTGCGGCTGCAATGGTTTTTTTATGCTTTGCGTGTGCAGGTACGCCTCTTTTAACTCTCATATCTTTAAGCTCCTAGTGCAGTCTTAATGTTTTTAGCAATTTTACCGTTAATTGTTGCGGCAGTTTTCATATTGCGTTTTCTGGCTTTCGACTTTTTAGCCAAGATGTGATTTTTGTAAGCGCGCTCGCGAACGAGTTTACCAGAACCGGTAATTTTGATGCGCTTGGCTGTACCTTTATGCGTTTTTAGCTTAGGCATAATTACTCCTTTAGTTAAAATTATTGTTCGGAAGGTGCACTACCCAGAACCGTGGAAGTCTAAAGTTACTTCTTCCGAATTCCGATGGATAGATTACGTCCAGCAAATTGAGGTTTACCTTCGGCGATGGCGGCATCACCTAGTTCGGCAAGTACTCTGTCTAGAAGTTCTTGTCCGATTTCTCTGTGTGCCATCTCGCGACCACGAAAGACAATCATAATCTTAACGCGATCTCCGTCTTCTAAGAAACCTTTGATTTTGCGGATTTTAATATTAAGGTCGTTGTCTGAAATTTTGAGGCCAATCTTCATCTGTTTGAGCTCGGATTGTTTTTCGCGAGCCTTCTTACGATTTTTGGCTTCTTCTTTCATCTTTTGGTATTGGAATTTGCCCCAATCGATGATTTTGACAACTGGAGGATTGGCATTTGCAGCGATTTCTACTAAATCTACGCCTTGTTCTTTGGCAAGGATTTGTGCCTCGCGGCTAGACATAATGCCAAGTTGTTCACCATTGCTACCTAGTACACGGACTTTTTCGTAGCGAATTTCTCCGTTAATACGAGTGCGTGAATTATAGCTTGCTATGAGATTCCTTTCTCTTTAACCTTAACCTAAGTCATTATACCAAGAAACAGGGAAAAAATCAAGCATTTTACAAGGCATTTTTTGATGGCTTATAACGATAAGATAATGCTTCGGTAAGATGGGAGGTGGTAATGTCCTCGGCGCCGTCTAGGTCGGCAATGGTGCGGGCGATTTTGATGACTTTGAAGTAGCTACGCGCAGAGAGGTCAAGTGAGGTTGCGGCGGAATCGAGAAAGTTTTTAGCGGTGGAGGAAAGCGTGATTTTCTTAATAAGCTGATGAGTGGGGAGGGAAGCGTTGAAGGTGTTTGTGTTACCATAGCGAGCAGCTTGTGCTGCCAATGCTCCTGTTATAGTATTTTTTACAACATTCGTGTTAGAGGGGTTAGTTGAGGTAGGGGAGAGGAGTTTTGAGACATTGATGCGATTAACCTCGGTAAACATATCGATACGGTCCATGAGAGGTCCGGAGAGCTTCTTGTGGTATTGCTCGATTTGGAAACTGGAGCAAGTGCATGGGTGAGTAGGGTCACCGAGATAGCCACAAGGGCATGGATTCATGGTAGCAATAAGCATAAAGTTGGCAGGATAAGTGATTTTGTAGTTGGCGCGGGCGATGGAGATTTGACGGTCTTCAAGGGGTTGCCTGAGGGACTCCAGCAGAGAACGTGAATATTCTGGAAGCTCATCAAGAAAGAGGACACCAGAGCTGGCGAGAGAGATTTCTCCTGGTTCGGCTTTTGCTCCTCCGCCGATTAATGCGATGAGACTACTAGTATGGTGGGGAGCACGGAAAGGTCGGTCTTTGATGACGTCGGTAGCTAGTCCAGCGAGGGAATGAAGTTTTGTGACAGAAATTTGTTCAGTTTCATCAAGAGGGGGAAGTAGGTTAAGT
This sequence comes from Candidatus Nanosyncoccus sp., assembly GCA_045615025.1. GTDB lineage: Bacteria > Patescibacteriota > Saccharimonadia > Saccharimonadales > Saccharimonadaceae > Nanosyncoccus. The sequence goes on from JAZLDZ010000013.1 coordinate 16,434, forward strand.
GCGGCGCTGGCGAGCATGGTTTTGCCAGTGCCCGGTGGACCGGAAAGCAAAATGTTGTGATGACCAGCAACGGCAATGGAAAGAGCGCGCTTTGCTAGCTCTTGACCATAGATTTGATCGAAAGATGGAGAGTTTGAAGATGTTTTGGTATTTTTTACAACGGTTTGGGTTGGGGGAGTAATGCAGACCTGTTGTTTCAGATAAAGGTAAAGTTCTTTAAGATTGGATATAGGGATAAGAGCAATATTTTTGATCAAGGAAGCTTGAGTAAAATTTTTAACGGGTATAAAGAGGCGTTTAATGCCAGCTTCTTTAGCGGTTTCGGCTAGATTGATAATGCCACGAACTGGGCGAAGCTCGCCTGATAGGGAAAGCTCACCAATGAACGCCGCACCACTAATATCCACTTCTCGAAGTTGTTCAGATAAGATAAGAATGTTGACAGCGATAGCTAAGTCTAGGTAGGTGCCATCTTTTGCTAGGTCGGCAGGAGCAAGGTTAATTGTGAGCTTTTCGGAAGGGAAAGCAAAGCCAGACGAGTGTAGAGCCGATTTGACGCGTTCACGGGCTTCTGAGACCGTTTTAGCGGCCATTCCGACGATATTAAAGCTGGGGAGTCCACGTCTTTTGTCGCCTTCGATTTCGATAAGTGAGGCGGTAAAGCCGAGAGGGATAAGTGATTTACAATTAGCAATCATAGTTTCAGCGTAGCACTAGGCAATTTAGCGATGCAAGCGCTAGCATGATACTTTTTTGGACGGTGTTGTAAAAAATACTGTAACAGGGGAAAAAGTAGACGTTGAGCGGAATTTCGTGGCTTGTCTTTTCGTAATGGTTGTGGTATAATTATGTTATTCTCTTGGGGCTGACCAAGTTTAGACGGATTATTAACAGATATCAGGCACGACGATTAGTACCGTAAGTACAAAATAAGTGAAGAAACTTCTTCCAGCAAGCATGTAGCTTACATGCCTGCTTTTGCCTAATTTTAAAATAGGCTGATTATTCCTGCGAGTTTCCATAACAGGGGTAATTATCAGATTTTATGGGAATAGAATTCTAATCTGACGAGTAGGATTTCGAAGTTCAGTCATGACGATCAGT
>JAZLDZ010000014.1:0-6138 GCA_045615025.1 Candidatus Nanosyncoccus sp.
CTTCGTTTGATACTGGGAAAAAGCCGGCATAAACAAACGGCTGGCCGTTTTTGTAGCCAGGCAATGGTTCTTCTGCTGGAGACTTTACGAGTGTGACAGTATCACCAACTTTTGCCTCTCGTGTAGTTTTTAAGTTCGTGACGATATAGCCGATTTCTCCTTCTTCGAGGGCATCTTTTGGCTGCATTTCTGGTTTTAAAATACCAACTTCTAGCGCAAGACCATTACTGCCGGCAGCCATCATTCTAATTCCACCATTCTTCGGTAGCTTGCCGTCAAAAATACGGACATACAAAACTACGCCGCGATAGTCGTCGAAATAACTATCGAAGATTAAGGCGCGCAGGTGCGCCGAGTGTGATAGGTCCTTCTCGGAAACGCCACGTGCTTTATCTACACTCGGCGCTGGGGCTTTTTCGACGATTCTGTCGAGTACTTGTTCGACATTTAAACCGGTTTTGGCGGAGACGCCAATAATTTCGGAACGATCACAACCGAGGAGGTTAACGATTTGGTCTTTGACCTTTTCGACATCGGCGGCGGGGAGATCGATTTTATTAATTACTGGAATAATATATAAATCTTGTTCTAGAGCCAAATAAACGTTGGCGAGAGTCTGAGCTTGAATACCTTGCGTAGCATCAACGACTAAAATAGCACTTTCGACTGCTTGAAGCGAACGGGAAACTTCATAAGAAAAATCAACGTGACCCGGAGTATCAATTAGGTTTAGTTCATAGCCCTTATAATGCATCTGCACCGGTGTAAGTTTAATCGTAATTCCCTTCTCGCGTTCAAGTTCCATAGAATCAAGAAGCTGTGCTTTCATTTCGCGTTTTGCGACTGTGCCAGTAATTTCCATCATGCGATCGGCAAGCGTAGACTTGCCATGATCAATATGGGCAATAATACAAAAATTTCGGATTTTGTCGGTATTCATTATCGTATATTATAACATAAAATCGGTTTTATTAAACCTAACTAGGCGGTCTTTTGGCAAATTAAATTGCTTGCCAGAATGATAGGTTCTAATAGCATTTAGAAAATCGTGCAGCTTGGGTCTAGTAACGGAAATATTGTGATTCGCTAAAATACTACGAAGTAATTCTTCTGCGACCACATCGTCTGTATTTTTAAAAATTTCGCGACTGTACGTGCTAGATTTGGGTAGCAATTTTTTTGCGAGGCATTCAATTTCGAGTCGCAAATCACTTTGTTCTACATAGAGGCTGTCAATTTTTTCTGCAATTTCTGGATGTTCTACAATCAAATTTGCAATGGCTGGTCGAAGACGATTTCTTAAATATCCACTTTCCGTATTGGTCGGGTCTTGACGAAAAATAATATGATTTGCAGAAGCATAGCGGTATATTTCGGTCTTAGAGAAATGGAGCAACGGATGTTCGATATCGAGATTGCTAAATGGCGTCAAACCACGCCAGCCGGTGCCACGAGAAAGATTAATGTCGATAGACTCCAAAAGGTCGTTTAGGTGATGTGCAGTATAAATTTTACCATCAAGTTTCTTTGCAAGATCATTTAGAAAATCATAGCGTGCGGCACGAGCTTCCGCCTCGGAAACGTCTGAGCCAAGCAAGGCTTTTTTGGAATAAAATGGCAATTGATATTTTTTAGCATAGTTTTTGACAAATTTTTCATCGTTATCAGCGGATAATCTAGTGCCATGGTTAAAATGTGCGACCACTACATATGAGTCGTTTTTCATCATATGCAAAAGGCACATCGAGTCAATACCGCCAGAAATTGCCAAAATCTTTTTCATATTGCATAATTATATCATGAAAGACAAAATCCTTGCCGCTCGTGCTATAATTGAACTATGTTGATCGACTCTGCAAAACTGATAAATTATCCAGTTCTTAGCCTGCATATGTCTGGTATGATTGCAAAAACGAGTGAACTGATTGTCGACCCAAATGATTTAAAGGTTGTAGCGTTTAAGTTGTATGGACCGGAAGTGGGTAAAGCTTCGGGGGAATATTTGCGAGTAGAGAACATTCGAGAGTTTTCCGAAATGGGAATGGTGGTGGACTCTAGTGATGATTTTGTGGCTGGCGATGAGGTAATAAAACTAGAAGATGTCCTCAAACTTAGTTTTTCACTTAATAATATGAAAGTAGAAAGTAAGAAAGGTTCTAATCTCGGAAAAGTGAGTGGATACACGGTGGAGACTAATGGATTCTACGTGGAGCAATTAATCGTGGCTAGACCGTTTCTTAAGTCGTTCATGGATCCGGAACTTCTAATTCCAAAAAGTGAAATCGTAAAAATTACAGATGATAAAATCATTGTAAAAGACGAAGAATCAAAAATTCGTGAGCGTGCTATGAAAGAGGATTTTGTGCCGAATTTTGTAAATCCATTTCGGAAACCGCAGCTTTCGACTGCTGATAATCAAAACCTTGACGAACCAGGTAGGCAATAAGCTTGTCGCTAGAATATTTATGACTTTTTTTGTTGATAATTTTTTGAATTTCTGCAGCATCGGAGCGTTCGGAACTAGCTAATACGTCTTCGACAATATCCTGGCTAATACCTTTTTTCTCAAGCTCTAGGCGCAGGCGTTTTTTGCTGACGCCCTTTTTAACGAGACGGTTTTCGACATAAAAGCGAGCAAATTTTTCGTCATTCAAATAGTCTTTTTCTTTTAAGCGACTAATGACAGTGTCGATATCACGATCGGTATAGAGCGGAAGTTCTTTTGTGCGAAGTTGATATTTAATTTTATCTTCCTTGGAGCGTTCACGATTCTTAACGGCTTGGCGATTAGTGATTTCCCGTTTTTTTCGGCGATCTTTTAGATGGTCACGTATTTCTTTTTCTGAGCGTGGACGCATTAAGACATATTCTAGGGCATGATGATAGAGCTTACCAAATTCGGAAGCGTGACGACAATCGCTTAATTCGTGCTCAGTCAAACGTTTCCCGACTTTTAAATGGAGATCGACAACTTGCGGAATCTCTAATGAGAAATCAAACTTATCATTAACAAAAATATTGACACGGTTTTCAGTTTTTATGGCAGGCTTAATCGCTGTGATTAAATACGGACGTTCTGTGTCGAGGTTTCTAGGTGCAGAATCTAGTTTAACGATTTCCATGCGCAATAATACTTTTCTTGACGAGTTCTCTTATCTCGGTGTCGTCTCTAAGCGGAGGCTTGGCATGTTCATCAATAAATTTATCAAAATCGGAAAGTTTGACCCATTTGACTTCGGATACTTCGGCATCATTAAAATGGAAATCCTCGAGATGCCCAGTATAGTCGCAGATAAATTCGCGCAAAATATTATTAGCAAACAAACTCGGCGTAATGACGACTAGTTGTAACATGTCTTTAGCAATAGTAGCGCCAATTTCTTCCTTCGCTTCGCGTACGGCAGCATCCAAAACGGATTCGTCATAGTTAATATGGCCACCAGCCGCAACATCCCAAAAGCCAGCAAAACGATCGACTTTTTCTGAGCGGCGCTGGAATAAAACTTCTATACCTTCTGTAGTTTTTCGATAAAGCCAGACGAGCGCTACGCTAGTATAGACATCTTCCCCAAACTCGGGATTGCCGAGTTTGGGGTTACGGCCACCATTTTTAATTGGCTCGCCGGATTTATCAAATTCTTGCCAGAGCTCGGAATCGTGCACGATTAATCCTTGTCCTCTGGTTTAGGGAGAGCGGCAGCACGAACCTTTGCCTCAATCTCCGCCATGAGCTTTGGATTTTCTTTGAAGAGTTTCTTGACGGCCTCGCGACCTTGACCAAGAGTCTCGCCATTATACTTAACAAAAGCGCCAGATTTTTCCAATACGCCATGCTCGACAGCGAGATCAAGAATGTCGCCTGTCTTGCTAATACCTTCATTATACATAATGTCAAACTCGGCGACGCGGAATGGTGCAGCGATTTTGTTCTTAACAATTTTTACTTTGGTACGGTTACCGGAAATATTATCGCCGTCTTTAATCTGGCCGATACGACGAATGTCGAGACGAACGGAAGCGTAGAATTTAAGCGCGTTGCCACCAGTAGTGGTTTCTGGATTGCCAAACATGACGCCAATTTTCATGCGAATCTGATTAATGAAAATGACGGTAGCTTTGGATTTGCTAATGATACCAGTGAGCTTTCTCATCGCTTGAGACATTAAGCGTGCTTGGAGTCCCATCTGCGAGTCACCCATATCGCCATCGATTTCTGCCTGTGGCACAAGCGCGGCAACAGAGTCTACGACGATTAAGTCAACTGCACCAGAGCGAACAAGAGTTTCGCAGATTTCAAGCGCTTGCTCGCCATTGTCTGGCTGAGATATTAATAAGTCTGCCGTATTGACTCCGATTTTCTTAGCATAAGCTGGGTCTAGGGCGTGCTCCGCATCAATGAATGCTGCCTGCCCACCTTGTTTCTGGATTTCGGCAATAGCGTGAAGTGCTAAAGTAGTTTTACCAGATGACTCTGGACCATAGATTTCGATAATACGACCTTTTGGATAGCCGCCACCTAGGGCTAAGTCTAGCGACAATGAACCTGACGGTAATAGCTCAACGTCAATCTTCCTAGTTTCACCGAGTTTCATGATAGATCCATCACCAAATTGCTTAGTGATTTGGGCGATAGCAAGACTTAGAGCCTGACTCTTTCCGTCGGTTGGTTTTTCTTCAGTTTTTTCAGATTTTTTTGCCATGATTTTGCTCCTTTGATAAATAATATTATATCTTATTTCCCCGGCTTCACGGACAAAATCATAAGAGATTTAGGTCAGACAACTACATGAATGACGAAGCTTAACTTTAGACTAGCACGTGTGACAATCAATACCAAGCATAGACGTTTTGTTTTAACGATTTTTGGCAAGCTTTTTTGATTTTCTTTTCTTAAAAATTTTCGTTGTAAAAATTACAACGATAAGTGGGAGATAAAGCAGGAAAACTAATGGGTTGTTGGATTCTATAGAAAAGAGAAAACTTTTTTGCTCAGCAAAGAAATTAGCAACGGAAATTTGATAGTCCAATACGACTTTGGCAAGAAAACCAAATATGTTTGCAAGTGGCGGGACAATCAGTGCAGAAATGCCCGTTAAAAATGTTAACCCCATAGCAATGGCAACAGTTGGCAGGATTAGTAAATTGGCAAAAATTGAGATGAAGGAAATTTGACCGAAGAAAAATAATAGGACCGGCGCAGTAAGAATTGCCGCGGCAAAAGAGGAAACAAGCGTGCTGGAAATAAAACTTGGCTTTTTGTCTTTCCCATAAAGAAATTTAATAATAGTTGGGGAGAGAACAAGGATTGCCGAAAAAGAAAGGAAGGAGAGCAGCCAAGCAAGGTCTGTAATATAAAATGGGTTATAAATCAGAGTGGCCGCTGCGACCAGAATGATAAGGCGAAGCGGATGGATTTCTCTACCAAAATACCAAAGCAACAATGACAAAACAGAAACCAGTCCGGCGCGGAGCATACTTGCGGACAGGCCGGTGATGCCGATGAAAAACAACGTCGCAGCTATGGCAACGAGAAAACTGGCAAAGCGAGAAACTCTGCCAAAAAGTTTGCGAGAAAAGCTTGTAAGAGTAGAAAGATGGGCGCCTGAGGCAACGATGATATGTGTCAAGCCAATGAGCTGAAGTGTTTCCTGGAAGGTTTTATCGACGCCAGATTTTTGACCGAGGAGATAGCCGATAGCGAGACCATTTTCTGGCTCCGGAATATACTGTCTAATTTTACCGGCAAAAAAATTCCGGATTTTTAAGAATACGTCGCCAGGCTCGGGACGAGTAATATTTATGACGCTTGGACGATAGACTGTAGCAATATATGAACCAAAGCCGTTTGATAATTCTCCGCTAATGGTAACGTGGTCTGAGCGCTGCAGGTCTTTATTTGCGACTTGCGTGAAAAGTGTGCCTTCGATTTTTGTTAAAGACTCTGGCGGCGGCTGTGATTGTGACTGTGGTTCTGATTCTAGTTGTGATTGTGGGTGCGGCGAGATTACTAAGTCTGTTAATTTTAAATTGTATTTGCCGTTTGACTCTTCGGGGTCTTTTGAAATCGTACCAGAAATGGTCACGGTTTGCCCAATTAGTTGATTAATATAATCTGTAGAGATAAAGGCTGGTGCAGCG
>JAZLDZ010000015.1:0-8756 GCA_045615025.1 Candidatus Nanosyncoccus sp.
TCATCAAACTAGAATCAACTTTTACAATTCCCGTATATTCCGCGACTTTATTGAACTTCCAATCCGTCGCAATTGCTGCAACTTCAAGAATTTTATCGCGACCCGGCTCAAGCCCCGTCATTTCCAAATCAACCCACAGTAAAACAGCTTTCATCTACATCTCCTCCGGGATTTCAATTCCCAAAATATTTAATCCATGCGCCATTACGTCAAAATAAGCCTTTACTAGCACCGCCCGCTCACTTTCACGTTCGCTCCCTGCCACTTTTACGTTCTCATAAAATCGCGAGAATTCTTGTGCGGTTTCGTATAAGTAATTCGCTATTTTATGTGGCGCAAAATCCGAAAGCGCATCAGAAAGAACGTTGCCATACTGCGTAAGCTTAGCAATCAGTTTTTTCTCGTTCGCATTTAACTCCCACTTTGAAAAGTCCGCTTCAGAAGTAGCAATTCCTGCCAGAATCTTTCTAGCTCGCACTGCTGAATATTGTAAATATACACCACTATTTCCCGTCGTCGAAACACTTTCCTTTGCATCAAACTCAATATTCCCACCAATTTTATATTTCAAAAACGCATATTTTATCGCTGCAAGTGCAATTTTTTCATCGCTCACCATTGAAGAAACATTATCCAGTATATCAACAGCCTTAATAAAATTACCTTTGCGCGAGCTCATTTTTTCATTTCCTGGCAATCTCACATTTCCGTGTGTAATATGTTTAGTTCTTTCCACTAATTCTGGTGCATAAAGAGAAATCGACTTTAAAACTACTTTCATATAGTCGATAATGTCATTTCCAGTAATCACAATCGACTTATCAAAATGGTAGTCATCCCATTTTGTAAATATCAAACCTACATCCTTCGCTTCATAAGTCGGCAAGCCTTCCGCATTCACAAACACGCGTGTATGCAAATCATATTTTTCTCCAGCAAACACAATCGCACCATCGCTTTCTTCATAAACATCACCAACATGCGATTTAACTTCAGTCAAGCCACGCTTAGCTACGGTACTTTCTGGATAGTATTTATCAAACTTTACACCCACGCGCTTATAAAAATCTTCGAAATACTTATAGCTTACTTCCCTACCCTTCCAGTATAATTCCGCTAGCTCCCCCTCGTGAACATCATTTTCCGCTATATTATATATATCTTTGTTCAACTTCACAATCTCAGCTTTTGCCGCCTCATCATCCTCATAAAGCCTCGTTCCTCTGACATAAGCATCTGCAATCTGCTCAATCGTCAACGCATTCTCAGCGGAAATGCTATGCGATGAAGAAGGAGCATCGGAGCGAGACGCACTAGAGGTGCGTTGAGCGAGCATCACATCTGCTGAAGAAGCAGAGCATTCCGCTGTGAGTGCGTACAGTGTTTTGGCGACATGCAGTCCCACATCCCCCCCAAAATTCGCACGTACAACCTTCCCACCTGCAAACTCAACCAGTCTAGATATACTATCCCCCATAATCGACGTGTATAAATGTCCTACATGCAACACCTTAAACGGATTCGGATCAGAAAATTCACAAATAACCGTCTTTCCAGAATATTCATCTGATGATATATTCTTCTCAAAATCAGCCTCCATTTCCGCTAATTTTGTCTTCCAATATTCATCTCGTGCTATAAAATTCAAGAATCCTGGGCCAGCCACCTCTACAGAAAATCCCAAATCACTCGCCTCAATCTCATTTGCAAGCCTTTTAGCAATTTCTAGAGGAGTTACAGAAGCAGATGAACGCTTACGTAGCTCCCCAGCTAGCCGCATCGCAACATTACTAGCATAATCAGCATGTTGCCCTTCCGGCGCCACTGTCACTTCCGGCTCTATTTCAACATCAAAAAGCTTCTTAATTTCTTTTTTTAGGTAGTCCCGTATTTCTTTCATTAGAGATATTTTATCATTTTTTGAGGCTTTTTACAAACTCAAAGAACAACGGATGTACTTCTAGCGGTCTCGACTTAAATTCTGGATGCGCTTGCGTCGCCACGAAGAATTTGCTCTTTGGCGCCTCTACAAATTCTACTAATTTTCCGTCTGGCGAAGTTCCAGAAACTACAATTCCGCCACGTTCTATCTCTAACAAATATTCTTGATTAACTTCATAGCGATGACGATGTCTCTCAATCACTTTTTGCTTCTTATAGATTTTTGCTACTTTGCTTCCTTTTTCAAGTACCGCCGGATAATCCCCTAGCCTCATCGTTCCACCAGTCGACTCTTTCCCTTCCTGCCCTGGCATAATATATATTACATTTTTAAAATCGCGCGGTTTTTTATAATTCTCATCTTTCAAAAATTCTTCGCTCCCTGCATGTTTAAGCCCTCCTCGTCTAGCTGCCGCAATACAAGCCGCCTGTAGACCTAAGCATAAACCTAGATAAGGAACGTCATTTTCCAGCGCATAAGTCGCCGCCGCAATCTTGCCTTCAACACCTCTCAACCCAAATCCGCCTGGCACAACAATCCCATCACATTCCTTGAGGAGCTCAATCGCTTGCTCAGAAGGTGTTAGATGCGATGAAGCAGGAGCATCGGAGCGAGCAGTACTTTGCGTACCGCGAGCGAGAAGCGCATCTGCTGAAGAAGCAGATGACGCCTCCTGGGCAAGTGCTTCAGCGTTTATCCAACGAAGATCTAAATCCACATCATTCCACGCTGCCGCCGCCTTCAAGGCTTCTGTCACGCAAATATACGTATCGTCATTCCCTACATACTTTGCCACTAATCCAACTTTTACAGTCTTATCGTGCTTAGCATTTCTCTTTTTAGAAAATTCCTCCCACTTTCTCATGTCTGGCTCTGTCTCATCGCCTACGAAATCATTAAGAATCTGCAAAACACCAGATTTAAGCACATTAAACGGCACATCATATACCGAATTAATATCTGGCAAATTTACTACGGCATCCCCAGATATTCCCGAAAATGCTGCGATTTTCTCACAAATCGCTCTAGGACATGGTTTTTCCGTTCTCACACAAACAATATCCGGAATAATTCCAAACCCACGCAAATCCTTGAGAGCATTTTGCGCCGGCTTCGTCTTTAGTTCCTTTGAAGTATTAATAAATGGCACATAAACCACCGACAAATACAAACAATTACGTCTCCCAACTTTATTCGCAAACAATCTAATCGCTTCAATAAACGGCAAGCCCTCGTAGTCACCCACTGTTCCACCAATTTCCACAATATGCACATCGGAATTTGCGCTCGCCCGTTCAATTTTTTCCATCACCAGCCCCGTAAAATGCGGCACTAGCTGTACGGTTTTCCCGTGAAATCCTCCAGCGCGTTCTTTTTCGATTAACTCTTTATAAATTCCACCAGATAACGTAATCGAATACTTCGAAGTTTCAAAATCCAAAAATCTCTCATAATGTCCAAGGTCAAGGTCCGTTTCTACTCCATCATGCGTCACATAGCATTCGCCATGTTCTACTGGATTTAAAAGTCCCGCATCCACATTAAGATACGGATCGCATTTCTGCATTGTTACTTTATAACCCTTAGCTTTTAAAATGGCGCCCATTGAAGCCGCGGTAATTCCCTTGCCTACGCCTGACAAAACCCCACCAGTCACAAAAATGTATTTGCACTTTTTATTTTTCACCATGGGCACCTCCTTGCATTTGCCCACCATTTCTCTTAATAATTCTCTTTATGCTTATTTTAACACAACTATCTATAATATCTCAATGATTCAATTGGATTTTTAGAAGCTGCTTTGATTGCCGGATACATTCCGAATAAAATTCCAATCACCACCGAAGTTCCCACTGATATGCCCAGAATTTGCCAACTAATAAAAGGCGCAAACGGTGTCACAATCGAAATCAAAAACGCAATTACATATCCCAAAATTAAACCAAGAATCCCACCACCAAGCGACAAAATCATCGCTTCTATCATGAACTGCATCAAAATATTCATGCTACTAGCACCTACTGCTTTTCTAATGCCAATCTCTCTCGTTCTCTCCGAAACCGAAACGAGCAAAATATTCATTACTCCAATCCCACCTACAATTAGCGACACTCCCGCCACTACCGTCAACATCGAAGAAACCACCATAAACATACTCCCTGCCGGATGAGAAATCTGATCTCCATATAGCACTTCGTAGTTCTTATCGCCATTCTTCGCCGAGCTCATCAAATCCTCAATCTCCGCCGCAAGCTTTGGCAGCACACTAATATTCTCACCTCTTACATTTATCTGCTGCACCTGATAATTCATTCCGATTTTTCTAAGATAATCCGCTCGCACAAATACTGACTTATCAAAATCTACATTGTTAAAGTTAATCGGATCTTCCATTTCCTCAAGTAACCCCACTACAATAAACTTATCTTCTCCCATCGTAAAAGTTTTACCCACTGCTTCCGTTCCCGTCCCAAATAATTCTAACGATAGATTTTTTCCGACTACGGCAGCATTTTCTACTTTATCCGACAAAAACGTTCCACTATTTAATTTTAGATTCTGGACTCTAGCCAGCTCTGTGCTTGTCCCAATCACGCTTGCCGTTGCAATGCTTCTGTCCTCTGCTTTCAAAGTCGCTACACCCCCTGCAATTGGCGCCACCCCAGCTACTCCATCTAGCCCCGCAATCACTTCCGCATCCGTTAATGTCAAGTTACTCGTCATATAGCGGTTCGATGCCGTTAATCCGTCAATTACCGATGTCACCGCATCTACATGTTGTGCTGGCCTAATCACAATCAAATCCGCACCCATCGATTTAACCTGCGAAGAAATTACATTATTAATGCTTCCCATCAAAGACATAATTAAAATAATACTTGCTACTCCCACCGCAATACCCAAACAAGTCAAAAAGCTTCTTGTGCGATTTCTTTTAATCGATTCCCTTGCTAGTCTATAATGTGTTCGTAGAAGAAAAGCCATTATTCTTTTTCCTCCTCTTTTTCATCACCCTTACCAGCCAACGCATCTTTTACTTCCTTTAACACATTTCTTTGTCTAAAATGAATCTCTACTGGTTGCGGCAAATCATCATCTTTTACCGTCTTAATATCTGTATCAATCTGTCCATCTAGCATATTAATCACACGCGTCGCATAAACCGTAAGCGCCGGATTATGCGTCACCATAATAATCGTATTACCTTCTGAGTGAATGTCTTTTAGCTCTTCCATCACGATATGTGAAGATCTCGAATCAAGATTTCCAGTTGGTTCATCTGCAAGTATAATTTCTGGACCCGTTACCAAACTTCTCGCAATTGCCACTCTCTGCTGTTGCCCACCAGAAAGTTGATATGGCATATAATATTCTTTTTCTTGTAACCTAAACTTTTCTAGCACTCTATCCGCCTGCAATTCTCTATGCGTTTTCGTAAATCCTGCATATGTCATCGGCAACGTCACATTGTCAAGCACCGAAAGATGCGAAATCAAGTTAAAATCCTGGAAAATCACACCAATTTTCTTAGCCCTAACCTTCGCTTTTCGCTGTTCCGTCATTCTCCCCACTTCTTTTCCATTCAAAAAATAAGCGCCCATCGATGGCTTATCTAGAAGTCCAATAATATTAAGCAGTGTCGTCTTCCCGCAACCACTCGGACCCATAATCATAATAAACTCGCCCCGCTTCACCGTCAGATCAAAATCCTTCAACGCATAAGATTCAGTATCGCCAAATCCATAGCGTTTCGTAATACCTTTCATATCAATAATTACATCTTGTGGGCTCATTACAGTAAGTGTAGTAAATTCACCCCTTATATGCAAGCATAAGCGAAGGATTTTTTAAGAAATTGTGCTATTATAAAATTATGATAGAAGTCATAGTTAGTGCGATTGTCATATCACTCGTTGGTACACTCGCGCATTTTCTTTATGACATCACTAACCACAACAAATTTATTGGTCTCTTCACCGCTGTCAACGAAAGCACCTGGGAGCATATTAAAATTGCACTTACTCCTATTCTTCTCTGTGGACTTTACGACGGCGCCATCTACGGTCAAAATCCCAACTATTTCCTTGCCAAATGCGTTTCCCTTCTCATCCCAATTTTCATCATTCCTTGCATCTTCTACGGTTACAAATCTCTTTCCAAAAAACCAATTCTCTTAATCGACATTCTAACCTTCTATCTTGTTATCTTCCTCTCTCAATTTGCCTTCAAGATTATTATAGATTTACCAGCACTTTCCTATATTTTTGAGTATATCGGTTGCCTTGGTACATTTGTTGTCTTTGGTGCCTACTCCGTTCTAACTCTTATGCCTTTAAAACTCTTCATTTTCAAAGACCCAATTTCCAAGAAATATGGTTTCCCTGCTCATACCGAAACCTTTAATATTTTCAAAAAGAAACATGGCAAAAAATAAACATCCTCGCAGAGCACTCATCGCGCTTATCTCATTATCTTCAGTTCTTCTAGTTACAATAATTATTTCTTCCACTATTTTTATTCATCAAGAAATTACACTTAAACGCCAGCTAGATACGCAACCAGAACTAGCAAACATCGAACGTATCAATCCTATTTATGCTAAAGTTTCCGACGCTATTAATTATGTTAATTGGATGACTCTTGCAAACAAATTTTTTGACGAAAACGGCATCGTTAGAAGTTCTCTCGGAGAAGACGATCTCGCCAATCTTTCTGAAAAACTCGCCCTCATAAAAGAGCCGTATAAAAATCTCGTCGTCGAAAAACTTGAAATCCTAAAATCCGAATATGCCACTATGAAAAACACTCTCGACCTCGTTAATGGGCTTTTCACCTCCGCTGAACGCAGTACAGTTCTTAGTTCTGTTACCCGTGCCGAATACAACGATGTAGTTGCCCATATCGAGGCACTAAAACAAACAAATCTAAAAAATCATTTTTCTGCCGAACTAGAAAAAGTTCTCCCCGTCATTGAAGAAAAAGAACGTATCGCAAGAGAAAAAGCCGAGGCAGAGCGCCGCGCTCGCGAAGAAGAACAAAGAAAAATTGCCGCTTCCTGGCACCGTCTAAACATTGCTCCATATTACATCAATCAATTTAGCGCCGGCTACGCCAACGGTTGCGAAGCCGCTTCCGTACTCATGGCGGCAAAAGCCAAGGGTCGTCTCACTGGCTACAGTCTCAGTACTTTCGCTGACGGCATGCCAAAAGCCGACGATCCTAACAAGGGTTTTTATCTCAGCATGACTGAACCTAGAGACGGCGGCGAAGCGCATTGGATTGCCCCTGCGCCACTCGCCACTTACGCCAATCCCAAAGGCGCTGGCATTTACAATGTTACTGGCTATTCTCTCGACCAGCTTGATGCCGAAGTCGCCGCTGGTAACCCCGTGGTTATTTATTTGACTTATCGCTATGCCAATCCCGCCTCTTACCATCATGGCGTTCCAGACAATCTCCACGTCGTTGTTCTTTCCGGTTTTAATTCATATACAGGCGAACAACAATTCTACGATCCTGCACCCGCCGTTGGCACAACACCAACGCTGTCCAAATCTCGCACCGAATATCTCTACGCCGCCTCCGGTCGCAGAGCTCTCGTGGTAAAATAAACCTATGACCACATATAGAATTACCGTCAAAACCGGAACTTCCCAAGAGAAAATCGTCAAAAATGATGATGATTCACTTACGATTTATCTCCGCGCCAAACCTCACGACGGCGAAGCCAACACCGCACTAATTAAGCTTCTATCGAAACATTTTCATGTAGCTAAATCTAACATCGCCATAAAACAAGGCGCCAAATCCCACACTAAAATTATCAGCATCAATCAATGAAAAATATTATATAATACAAAAAGTCAAACACTTTAGAGGAGGAGGTGATAGATGTGTTTGAAGTAAAAATTCCAGAATGGTCAGATATGGTGCTTATGACGAGATATGAAAAAACAAACTTCATATGAGGATAGCCGGATTCGAAAGTGAGATTATACGCTTCATGCAAATCGTTTAACGCTTTCCCAGAAGGCGCATAGATCTACATGGTTAAAAAGGAGGGGATAAAATGTCAACAAATCGAAAAGAAATCCGCAAAGCAATCCTAGCTCAATCGAAACCTTTCTGTACGCAAGATTTAATATGCAGACTACAGAAGGAGGGGATCACCAACAAAAGAATGATCCTCGACGAATTGGACGAATTGTTCGATGAAGGCTTAGTTAAATACGACAAAGTACCAACAGATTCAAAAGAAGAGACTCAATATGCGTTCTTCATTGAATAGAATTTTATTCTGACCAAAACAGGAAGTACCTTAAAAAGGAGGATTATTATGGATGACAATATTTATTATCTGATGCGCGACAAGAAAATACCAAGGTTCGAAAAGCTTAAACCTGATAATTTTATTTGGATACCTTTGACAAGTATGCCTATAAACGAGCATTATCGGGTAAACTCTATGGCACAACCGGCTCTCAAGATTTTTCCCTTGCTGTCATGGACGGCCGTTGCGCCATTCGCAACGGACGAGCAGAAGTACCTTCAGAAGCTAGCTTTGAAGCATAAAGAAATGGGCTATTTCTTGCTTCATTACAAGAAGATTTTTGGCATCATTGGTGTGACAGAATATTACAACGGAAGAACGCCCGGACGAGCAGTGATTTTTAACTGCGTAGACCAGGACGATTACTACGACGAAGACAATCCAGAAGTGATGCTAAATCTCGTCTATTCAAAAGCGCAATACCCATGCAAAAGCTTGGTATATAAACCCGGAGCAATTAGCAACTATGACAAAGTCGGATCG
>JAZLDZ010000016.1:0-9709 GCA_045615025.1 Candidatus Nanosyncoccus sp.
ATCAGAGATGCCAGAAACGGGTGCTAGCTCCATTGCTATGGGTGTAGTTGGTGCAGGTTCTATCGTAACCGCTGCTGGTTACTACGTTGCTAGCCGCAAAAGTTTACGTCGCTAATTGACTTTTAGGATTATCTAAAAGCTCAATGAATTGACCGCCTAGAGGAATACTCTAAAAGGGTCGGGCAATCAAAAAGTCCCCAATTTCGGGGACTTTTTGTTGCCTAAAATATAACGCTTATGCTATAATTATTCCAAATGGATCCAAAACAAACAGAAGGTCAAGGTTCTGGTTCCCCTGCTCCGCAGGGAGGCTTTTCGTTTGTCAGTGGACAAATGAATCCTACACCTTCTACATCTCCTACACCTCCAGGAGCCCCAAACACTCTTTCGACCGGCGCCAGTATTTCCCGTACGATGAGCGATTTGAACGCCAGCGACAGAAAATCTGCTACCTCTAATTCTCCTTTTGCTAAGCATCACTTTAATAAGGTCGCACCTCAGACTGGAGACATTTTGATTGAGCCATCAAAGAATGGCAGTATCATTTCTTCGTCTACCGAAGAAAAACAGGGTATTAACCGCGGTCGTCTCATTCAATTCGGCCTAATTTTCGGCGGTATCGCGTTGGTTGGGCTAGTGATTTTTACAGTCGTCATGCTAATTAATAAGCCAAAAACATCGACTAATAACACGACACCTAACACGCCCCAAGTTGTCACACATACTACTAAAGAAACCTTCACAGAGTATATGAGCATGTTCGTAAATAATTCCAAAGGCAGTACTGACGTTACTGAATCTTGGGAAAGCTTCGTCTATTTCTACCCAATGAACTATGCGACAAAGCAAGTGGATGCACAAGATTCCACGACTAGAACAGAATATCTTGAAGCCCTTAATCAGAAATGGAACGATTTTATCTCGAGCTACAAGGGCACCTATGCTAAAGACGCTAGCCTAGACAATGTTCCATTCTACTTTTATTATGTTGCACTGTTGCCAAACCTAAGCGAGCAATCCCTCTACGAACTTTACAATACCAACGACCAGAAACTTGATGAGTCTAAAAATGCAGTTAGTGAATTAGTGAAAAACAAAACCAGTAGCTTTGCACTTGCCGATATCCTTAATATGAAGAAAAACCTCTACGACTCGACCTTGGATGTTATAAATGATGCCAAAAACGTTGGATGTCTTTCTTCTAGTACGCTCTTCCATTCTTGCGATACTAGCTCTTTGCCGGCCTATGCAGAATATCAGAAGGCTGCAAATACTTACAATACTGAATTTTCGAATAGATCTAACTCCTATAAAAAGTTTGCATTCGCCACTTTGGTTAGCCTTTGCGAAGAAATATTTGGCAGGACCACGAATAGTTCCGATAATACAGGAGGGGATCTATAATGAAACGACCAGTTAAAGTTAGCTTATTTGCGACACTCTGCGCAGTAATTGTAAGTGTATTGTGCTTCTCGGTTGCGACTCATGCAGCCAAAGAAGATTCAGGTCAACAAATAGCAGATTCCTACATGGGAGCTTTAACCGTCCAACTCTATGACCGTGGTGGCATGGAAACCGAAATCACTACAATTGATCATGGAAGAGTTTCAAGCAGTTCGTTCCTAGATACTGCATTAACTCCAGAAGGAAATAGCAGCATATGGGATTTACCGGACGGCGGTTTCTTGCAAGATGTAAGTAGTAGCGATACGGCCAGTGGTGCCGATGTACTAGAATGGGCTGGCAGACAGGCAAACGGTCAAGATCTAAGGTCTATTTCTGTCACCGATACAGAGAGTGCAGACGCAGCAGCTAGATCATTAGGCTACGAAGTGTTAGACGATGGTTACAAAATCACAATCCCAATTAGAGCGACAACCTGGGCTGATAGAGAGGCGAATAGTGACGGAAGCGGAGTAACCCAGAACTACGGTAGCGAAGGGACTGTTTATAAAGCCGGCGAACAAGACATGACAGTCACAATCGTAAGATCGAACGGACAAACATATGTCACCGATAATACAAATGGTTTGTTCTCTACCGATGGAGACGGAAACTTAGTAATGAAAACCAAAGATAATAACTGGCTCGACCTTGATGACCTCGACATTATTGGAAGAATCTTTGGTGACGACAAAAGTTCAGTTACAATTCCGATAACGGATTCGGCAGAAGAAACTCTAAACGCTATTAGAGCGAACGCCTCAAACCAAAAACTAGAATATGGTAGCGCAGTTCAATTCTACGGCACAAACATCTATCAATACGAAATCGGAAATGATATTAGCCAAGAAGCAAACCATAAATACGTACTCAACAAAAGCGGGGAAGAAGTTGTTAAAGGTTTGCTCGATACTGACGATTTAAGTCCAACTGATGATGCTCAGTATGCTATGTATAAATACTATTTCGACCAAGCTGTTCGAGGCGACGCTCTAGAGTCGGCTAACTGTCTTAGAAGTGGGTCCACGGCTCCATCCAACATGGTTGCCGTTAAGCTAAAACATGATGGCAAATGGGTTCAGTATTATTTTGACAGGAGCAGCATTGATAGTTTGGGTGCCTTAGATACCGTCTCTTCAGACGGAACAAGCATCAACTCGGTTACTATCGACGGCATAATTGATTGGCTCAACAACGGCTCTGGCTCCGACAGCCATGCCGTGCAAGAAGAATGTGAGGCTGATTATTCTGGTGGCGCTACCATAGCTCCAGCTAGCAATTCTCCAGATGCAGTTGCTCCGGTCGAATCAGACATTATTAATAGCGGTGCTATCGATTCCGAGACTAACGACATTAACTGTTGGAACTCTGCCGGTGGTCTTGGCTTCTGGTCTTGTGAGCTCCTAAAATACGCTCAGAACACCGTCAAAACTATCTACCGTGAAATCGCCACTCATTTCCTAGAGTTTAGAGCAGAGTTTTTGAGCATCAATGGCGAAGGTCAAACAGTGTATTCTGCGTGGCAAGTATTCCAATCCTTTGCAAATATATTGTTCGTCATTGTCCTCTTAATAGTTATTTTCTCGCAACTTACTGGCGTAGGTATCGACAACCTCGGCATTAAAAGGGTTTTGCCAAAACTAATTATTGCCGCAGTCTTGATTAATTTGTCCTATCTCATTTGTCTATTATTTGTGGATCTTTCGAATATCGTTGGCTCTGGTGCTAATGGGATTTTTGCAAATCTTACTACGAATGTTAGTGGCTCGACTAGCGGTTCTGGTGCCCTCGCTACAGTTATGGAAACTGCTGTTATCGGCTCAGTTGGTTTCCTTGCTGCAGGTTCGGTTGGCATTTGGGGACCAGTAGTAGTACTTCCTCTACTTCTTGGGCTTATTAGTGCACTTATCGGAGTACTGTTCTTCTTCATTCTGCTCGGTGCTCGTCAAGCTGGTATTATCATTCTCGTAGTATTGTCTCCTGTCGCCTTTGCCTGCTACATGTTGCCAAACACTAAATCCATCTTCAATAAATGGTTTAAGATGTTTGAAGGATTGCTCCTCTTGTACCCAATTTGTGGAGCTGTCATGGGTGGTTCCGCCTTCGCCAGCGCTATTCTTATGAGGGTTGACACGGGCTTCTTAGGGCACCTCATTGCTATGCTTCTTGGCGTTATTCCATTCTTCTTTATTCCAATTTTGCTTCGCGGTGCCTTCTCAGCAATGGGTAATCTCGGCGCCAGGATTTCTGGCGTCGGCCAAGGTCTCGGACGCCGCCTCACCGGTGCGATTGGCAATTCCGATGCTGCAAAAGAAGCTCAACTTCGCGCGCGTGCCGGTGTTGATTCTCAAGGTAATCCTACTCGTCTTGGCCGAATGCGTATGAATATTGCTAATGGAGATTCTGTATTTAGTCGAGTCCCAGGCTTCCGACGTATGAATCAACGCGCTAGCGCGCGTGGGCGTGGTGCTTACGCCAAGTATCTAAGTGACCAAATGCGTGAAGAGAACCTAAACTCACCAGATTTCTTCAGAAAGTATCAACGCTCGCAAAAAATTGCTGCGGACAGGGAGCAATTGTCAACGGCTATTGATAACGTTAATGATGCAACTAATAAAGGCGAGAACGAGTCTATACTCTTTGATATGTACGATAAAGCTATTAAAAATGGTGACGCCTTTACCGCGCGCGCTGTAGTAGATATTGCCGGTCGCAGGAAAGATACTGCAGATAGTTTTATTAAGAAGTTTAAAAATGACTCTAGTGAAGGCAAATATGCCGGCCGTGCTGATATGGCAATGACAATTGCTAAGCAAATTTCTACTGGTGAAGGCAGCAAGAACTATCGCGCCGCCAACGCCCTTGGTTTTGAATATGCCGCCCAGATGACGAAGGGCCAGACGACCGATGACTATGGAACTTGGGTCAGCGACGAGGGCCACATTCACGACGCTATCGACCATCATATTACCAATGGTGCAGAAATGTACGGCCAGAGCAACTCTTCACTTCGCGAAATTGCTGCGCTTTCTGAGAAATATCAAGTCGATAAAGACTACCTTGCTAAGCTTGCTCGACGCGCTGAAGAGGAAGGTCGCGTCAACGGTACCTACGATGTTACAAAGGAAAAATCCTTCGAAACTCTTAAAAATCTTGCTCCAGAAAGCGCAGGCTCTAGCGAATCCGGCTCTATCAGAGCCGTCTCTGACGCGTCCACCGAAGGCGCCACACTCAATATTCCACGTGCAACCGAGTCTAATTCAAACGAATTAAATGCAATTAACGAAATCAACCAAGCAATGAGTCGCCGTGCCAGTGCACGTCAAACTGCTCCAAGTAGTACCGCAGGTAGTAGTGCGGCTACCACCCCAAGCAATAGCTCGTTTAGTAACGTAAACATCGCCCCAAATATCGCCCCAAGCAGTAGCACAAGCGCTAGCTCGAGCAATGCTCCAAGCAGCAGCGCAACCGTTAATTCGGGCAGTGCATCAAGGAGCAGCACAAACGTTAGCTCGAGCAATACCCCAAACAACAGTTCAAACGGAACAAACATAATTAACGAGATTAACCAAGAAATGAGGCGTCGTGCTAATGAACGCCAGCCAGGGCCGAACAATACTCTAAATAGCACCCCAAACAATAATCCAGGCGCCAATCCTGGCAATGAGACCGAAGAGGGTACCCCAGTCTAAACTACCTAAAATATGTTATAATATGGGCACGCACTAATGTGCCCATATTGCATGTGCTATGTGCCCGTAGCTCAGCTGGATAGAGCGTCAGGTTCCGGTCCTGAAGGTCAGGGGTTCAAATCCTCCCGGGCATACCACTAGTTTGTTATAATATAATATATGATTATCAAAGAAAACGTCCCACTATCAACACTTACTACTATGCGCCTTGGCGGCAACGCGCGATATGTTTTTGAGATTCAAGAATTAAAAGATATCCCCGAGGCTTTTAATTTTGCAAAAGAACATAACTTACCAGTCTGGATTCTTGGTGGCGGCGCGAATACTATTGCAACTGACAAAGGCTTCTCTGGTGCTATTATCATTAACAAAATCAAAGGTATCGAAGTTATTTCCGAAACTTCCGACGAAGCCGTTGTCCGTGCTTTTGGTGGAGAAATTTGGGACGATTTCGTAGCATGGACTTGCGAGCGTGGTTATTCTGGCGTAGAAGCACTTAGCAAGATTCCCGGCTCTGTTGGTGCTGCTCCCGTTCAAAACATTGGCGCTTACGGTCAAGAGATTTCTCAAGTTATCGAAAGTGTCGAGGCATATGACACGGAAACTAACGAGCTTATCGTGATTGGTCGCGAAGATATGAAAATGTCTTATAGGAGTACTATTTTCAATACCGGCAAAGATGCTGGACGCTACTTCATTGTTGCTGTGACTTTTGTTCTAGAAAACGAGGAACATATTGAGCTTCCGCTTTATAACTCCCTTCAAAAATACATGGACGAGCACAATATTACGGACTATTCACCAAAAAGTATCCGTGCCGCCGTCTCTGCTGTTCGTGCAGAGAAATTACCAGACCCAGCCACTACCCCGAGCGCCGGCAGCTTCTTTAAGAATATTTATCTATCCGACGAAGAAGCCGCCAAAGCTAAAGCTGAGGGAATTAAAATCTGGGAAAAACCAGACGGTCGAAAAATGATTAACTCAGGCTATCTTATTGAAATGGCGGGACTTAAAGGCAAAGTCCTTCATGGCATGAAAGTCTCCGACAAAGCAGCGCTTGTGCTGATAAACGAAAGTGCTTCTGCTTATTCTGATCTCGCTAATGCTAGAAAAGAAATCGTTAATGCTGTGCGTAAAAAATACGGTTTTACCTTAGAACAAGAACCCGTAGAAATTCCTGCAGGTGATGACGGCAGAAAGGAAAAGACCGAATGAAAGAACTAAACGGTCGCGAACTTGCTGGCTTCGTTAAAGAGCGCCAAGCTCACTTGGTGCGCTCAATGCGTGGTCAAAAAATCTTCCCAAAACTTCTCATCATTCGTGACAGCGACAATCCAGTTATTGTAAAATACGTCAATCTTAAAAAACAATATGGTGAAGATATTGGCGTGGAAGTTGTAGACAAAAGAGTATCAAGTATAGCAGAAGCTCGCCAGACCGTTCAAGACGCCAACAATGATAAGTCTATCTCTGGCATGATTGTGCAGCTTCCGTTACTAGACAAAGAGCGTACGGATGAAGTCGTGAATTTGATTGCTCCAGCAAAAGACGTTGATGGGCTTTCTCAAACCGTAAATCCAGACGAGCGCATTTTTGAAAGTGCTACTGCCACAGCTATTAATTGGCTTCTCGCTGGACACGATATTGACCTAAAAGACAGAAAAATAGCTCTCGTTGGATATGGGCGTTTAGTCGGCGCTCCGCTAGAAAGAATGTGGCAAAAATCAGGCTACGACGTTACGGTTTTTCGTCACGATAGTGACTTGTCGGAACTTAGAGCTTTTGACGTGATTGCATCTGCTACTGGTGTACCACATCTCATTAAAAATGACATGGTAAAACCCGGCGCAATCTTAGTTGACGCCGGCACTGCCAGTGAAGGTGGAGTCTTGGTCGGTGACATTGATGATTCCGTACGCGAACGCACCGATCTTTCCGCTATTACTCCACGCATTGGCGGAGTTGGACCGCTGACGGTCAGCGTATTGTTTGAAGATGTAATTGCCGCTGCGCAAGCCTCCAAATAATGCTATAATTTAAGCATGAATGTTCTAGATTATGCCAAAGGCGTAGAACGTCTTGTCGATCCTATGAAAGTCGGCAAAGTTCACTATCTTCAAACTAAGCTAAGACATTTACCGGTTTGTCTTCAGAAAAAGATTGTGACTTCTGCCTCCAAAAAGGCTGATAAAATGCCTTTCGTGGTAGAACCATATTGTACTTTTCTGTTTTACGAAATCAACGAGCCAGATAAGATTCAAAAATATCTGCCGGATAATTTTGTCCCTGCCAAATCTGCAGTTTTTGCTGGCGACACAGAGAAGTATTATGGCATTGTTTCCATGTTCAGAATTCACACTAGTGTCTTTTGGGGCGTCAGAACCGAGTTTTATTTGGTTGCAAAGAATATTGAAACCGGCCTCCTTTCCTGGATTATGATGGACTATCTCAGTGACACTATCTCTTACGACGAAAAGAGTGGACTAAAATCTCCCGACTCCAAGGGTGTAGTTATGACCACAACTTGCGATGGCGACTTTGTCTGTAACATGAAAAGTATAGACGGTAAAAAATCAATTAAATGTGAAGCTAGTCTACTAAAGACCAAAATGCGCCCGCTCGACCAAAAGCTCTGGATTGAAGGAAACACCTCTATTGCTTATGGTAGATTGGCTGGGGAATCAGACGGAGACTTATTCTCGCTTACTTTCTTCCCAGAAGAAATGAAACAAGCCTTAGAAATCCCACTTTCTAGCGTACGCGTTGCAGAAATCACTGGCAATATTAGTAAAATCAAAGGCACCTTAACGGGCGCGGCCACTTTTCCGTTTGCTCAGCATATGCTTTCTGACGCGCCTGGTGCCAGTACTCATTATGGCTCAGAAGACTTATTGCGTCGCGCCGTCGAGAAAATTGATTTTAACAAAATTAATACGCTTAATAAAACCAAAAAATAGTTTATCCAAGAAATAGCTTTTTGTTCTAAAAGTTTTTACGTAAGTTTTCTCTGTTAACTGCGCCTGCCTTTTTGGTCTTTTCTATTACTTTTCTCACGTTTTGATTAGTTGGCGCAATGCCTTTTTGCTGTAATGGCTTGGCAATTTCTCGTCCCAGCATTGATTCTTCTTCAGAAAACACGCAGCCACAATATTTTTGCATATAAAGTCCAACTTTTCTCGCTTCATCCTGACCTTCTCTCCATCCTTTTCGAAAATCACGATACAAAAAGTCTATACCAAATTCCTTGGCTAAATGCTCCATCAAATCTTTAATAATGTCATGCTGCTGATAGATACTATAAAGCAGTGTAGTAGAAACCGTATCATAACCATTAGCCTTGGCATACTCAAAGACTTTACGAAGCCGCTTGGGATAACAATAGTTTTGACAGCGCAAAAGCAGTGCTTCTTCTAAATCTCGCGGTTGATTTTTAGCACTAGCATCTTCGCTATTACCATAAGAACTGTCAAAAATACCACAAACGAAATCATCTAAACCATAAGCATCTTCCAGTATTAGCTCGACCTTTTTAGTTTTGGCATATTCTACCAAGCAATCACGCCGTGCTCTGTATTCGCTATAAGGATGGATGTTAGGATTGTACCAAAAAAGTGTCGGCTCAATCCCTTCTTCTCGCAAAGATTTAATACAGTATACACTACAAGGCGCACAACAGGTATGTAGCAATAATTTCATAAACTCTACTGCATCCCTTGGCAAATTTTACAAAGATGAATTGATCTGTCTTCTGGGTCAAGTCTTGCTCCACAAACGTCACATCTATCATCTGATCTTCTTGTCATATTATTCTCCTATCCTTGAGTCTTTGCTCGATTTTTCTTATCCAAATTTGCGTTATAATATATTATACTAAACGGAAGACAAAAACTAAAAAATACCCCGGGAATTTTCCCGGGGCTGGCAATATTCAGTTTTAATAATCAGATCCGTCTTCACGGTTGTGCTCATAGACCCTAATAATCTCATCTCTGTAACGTTCGGTCAGCTCCTCAGCCTCGTCGATAATTGAGCGACTTACAGAAGGATATTCTACCCATACACCGTAAATATTAATACTGCCTTCTCTCTGACGCTTGCTACACAGATGCCAATGAGGGGTCTTCTCTCTGTTGCAGTCGCTCTTTCTTAAGTCGACTTCCATGTGATAACCGTAACTACTAAGATCCTTTTCAAATCTAATTGGATTTGCCATAAAACCCACCTCCTAAATAAAAGTTCAAGGCCAACAATTTTCCGGCCAACACAACTATTATATCACATATAATAAAAAAACGCAATATAGCCAGATATTAACACATAAAAATATCTCGGAAAGACCGAGATATTTTATTGAACATCCTAAGCCTTTGCTTCTTCGTGTAGTTTCTTGAACTTCTTTGATTTACTATCAAGTACATCGTAATCCGCTTCAGAAAACTTCTCTTTTTTACCAGATTCGATAAAGTTACGAAGTACACCTACAAGAACAAAAGGACGCACGAATGTTGAGTGGATGATGCTCCACATTATTAAACCGCCAATACCAGCTGCCACTAGCTGTAAGTTCTGTGCGG
>JAZLDZ010000017.1:0-7453 GCA_045615025.1 Candidatus Nanosyncoccus sp.
CCCAGTTCAACCCTGCTGGTGGTAAGAAAACCATCCATGTCGGCATCGATTTGTCGAATCTAAAGAAGGAGGGCAAATAATGGCTGATTCTAAATATATCCCAAGACTTAAAACTGAGTATGACGAAAAAATCGTCAAAACTCTTATGAAAGATCTTGATATTAAAAACGTCAATCAGATACCAAAACTAGAAAAAATTGTCGTATCTTGTGGCGTAGGCAAAAAACGTGAAGATAAACGCTATACCGAAACCGTAGCACTTACTCTAGCTAAGATCACCGGCCAAGCTACCACTTCTCGTCTTGCCAAGAAATCTATTGCTACCTTCAAAATCAGAAAAGGCATGGGTGCCCCTATTGGCTACCTCACCACTCTTCGTGGCGCAAAGATGTATGAATTCGTTGACCGCCTTGTCAATATCGCTCTTCCACACGTACGTGACTTCCACGGCGTTCCAAAGAACAGTTTTGACAAACAAGGAAACTATAGCTTAGGTCTTAAAGAACAAACTGTCTTCCCAGAAATTACCTTCGAAGATGCTGCAGTTCTCCACGGACTTGAAGTTACCTTTATTATTAAAAATGGATCAAAAGAAGGGAGTACCAGATTGCTAGAGCTATTTGGTATGCCGTTTGAGAAGAAGGAGGAAAAGTAAGATGGCAAAGAAATCTGCAGTTCTCCGCGACCTCAAGCGTCAAGAAATGTACAATAAATACAAAGCAAAGCGTGCAGAATTAAAGGCTGCCGGAGATTTGGAGGGTTTACAAAAACTCCCAAGGAACTCAAGCCCAACACGCCTTAAGAACCGTGACCTCCTTGACGGACGTCCACGTGGTTATATGCGCCGCTTTGGTCTTTCCCGTATTAATTTCCGTGAAAAAGCCTCTAAGGGTGAAATCCCAGGCGTAACAAAGAGTAGCTGGTAAGGAGAAAGGAGTATTTATGTCATTACAATCTACTGATCAAATCGCTGACCTGATTACTCGCATCCGCAACGCTATTCAGGTCGGAAAAAACGAAATTTCAGCCCCAACTTCTAAGCTCAAAGTAGCCGTAGTAGAAGGTCTGAAAAAAGGTGGCTACATCGCTGACTATAAAATCGAAAAAGCTCACCCACGCGACACTCTCCGCGTCATCATCAACAACGAGAATGAAATCGCAAGAATCAACGAAATCGTCAAAATTTCTAAACCAGGCCGCAGAGTTTACACTTCTGCTTCTGATATCCCAACCATCAAATCCGGTCGTGGTATCGTTCTCATTTCTACCTCTAAAGGCATCATGAGTGGTCAAGAGGCTAAAAAACTTCGCCTCGGCGGAGAAATGCTCGTCAAAGTTTGGTAGCACATTGACTTTTTCGATAATCTATGCTATAATATAGACATAGATGCAAAAGATCCCACAAAAGTGGGATTTTTTGTTGCTTATGCTATAATCTAAGCATGGAACCAAATCAGCCTACGCCAGAGCAAAACTCCAATAATCCAATTAATCCTACTAGCCCTACGCCAGATACTCCACCGACGCTAGAAGACAGTACATCATCTACTCCTACCTCAGAACCCATTAATCCCGAATCAATTATTGCTCCAGAAGTAATTTTGCCAGATTATAAACCACCACGCGACCCCAAAATGATACGCGTGATTGCTGGTGGTGTCATCGCACTTGTTATGATTATTGGATTATCTATCTTTTTGACCATCTTAAATAAGAGAACTATCCCAGAAAAAACCGAAACAAAAGATAACACTTCCGAAGAGACGAAAAAAGACAGCACATATCTAACTGAGAGCGAAAAACAGACTCTAGTCAAAGATTACCTAGCAAAATTCAAAGAAGCGGCTATCTCTGCTGCCCCTTCTAGTTCATCAGAGGACAAATCTGAGGCAGAATACACCGTCCAAGACGTTTATGATACCATTTTCCCAGCCTATCTCGCTACAGGCGCCAAATCCGCCATTCCCCTAGAGAAATCCTTCGGTTTCGTCATTACAGCAGCAGAAAATGAAGATTTAATCGACAAAATGACAAACAAAACAACCGAAAAAATGGCAGGTCTTGGATTTGTACAATATACAAACGTAATGCAGGATATTTCCGGCGCTTATGGCTGGATTAACACCACTCAGAAAATTCTCTGTACCCCAGTTAGCAACAATATTACCTCGATGTCATTAAGCTGTGGCTATACATCTTGGATTTCTACCGAAAAAGTCGCTCTAGCCAATGCTCTTGCCGAAGCATATAAATCCAAAGAAGGCGAATACCCATCTGTTATCTCTGCCGATCCAAAAGACATCAAAGACAGCCCATACCGTCCATACCAAAGAATTACAGCATCAATCCAAAATTTCGCCAGCTTGTTCTATCGTGCCAGCAAAGATTCCGCTTGGACGTATTTCATGAGAACACAAGACGCTATCTCGTGCAAAGAGTTCGAAAATGACCAGGGCGCTCGCCATGCCTTCCAGGGCGAAGCGTGCGTAGACGCAACTGGCGAACTTACCAAAGTTACTCCTTAACTCTTGTATTTTTTGCAATTCTGTGCTAAAATAATCTAGATTATTAATTTAAAGGAATGGTATGAGTCGTATCGGAAAACTACCAGTGGATATTCCTGCTGGCGTGACAATTACGGTCGGCGACAAGGATATTACTGTCGCAGGCCCTAAAGGCACGCTCCAGGTTCCTATCCAGAATAACACTACCACCAAGGTAGAAGAGAATAAAATCGTAGTGACACGCATCAATGACGAGCCAGAGTCTAAAGCTTGGCACGGTCTCCAGCGCGCACTACTACAAAACGCCGTCATTGGCGTGACCAAAGGTTTCGAGAAAAAACTCGAGATCAATGGTGTCGGTTTCCGTCTTTCAGGCGGTGGCAGAGAGATTACCATGGCACTTGGTTTCTCTCACCCAGTTAAGTACAATGCTCCAGAGGGCATCGAACTAAAGACTGACAAAATGGAAATCACCGTATCAGGCGCCGACAAACAGAAAGTCGGACAAGTCGCCGCGGAAATCCGCGCACTCAAGAAACCTGAACCATACAAAGGTAAAGGCATTAAATATGTTGATGAACATATTATTAGAAAAGCCGGAAAGGCGGGTAAGAAATAATGAAAGCTGAATATCGTGCAAATCGCACTCGCGCAAAAATTCATGGTACCGCTGAGCGCCCAAGATTAACCGTCCACATCAGCAATATGCACATCATTGCACAAGTTATTGATGATGATAAGAAGGTTACTCTCGCTTATGCTACTACTGTTGGCAGCAAGCTAAAAGGTTCTAAGACCGAAAAAGCCGCTTTAATTGGCAAAGAAATTGCAGAAAAGGCCAAGAAGGCAAAAGTTAAAACCGTTGTCTTTGACCGCGGAGCCAACGCCTATGCAGGTCGTATGTCTGCTCTAGCCGACGCAGCAAGAAAAGAAGGATTGGAGTTCTAATATGCCTGAAAAGAATAATCAACCAAAGGTGATTAACAAGTCCGGCACCCTCAAGATGACTGACGAAACTGCCGCTACTCGTAAGCAGCGCGACATCGCTGGCCGTCCATTTGATCGTAGAAACGATCGTCGCCGTGGCCGCGTTAAAGCCGACGTCGCTCCAAAAGAGTTTGACGAAGTCACCATTAACATTGACCGCGTTTCCCGCACCGTAGCTGGTGGACGCCGCATGCGTTTTAAAGCTCTCGTTGTTATTGGAAACCACAAAAACAAAGTTGGTATTGGCGTAGCTAAGGGTAACGATGTTACCTCCGCTGTCCAAAAAGCTACTTCCAAGGCAAAGAAGAACATGATCACCTTTGCTATGGATGGCGAAACCATCTGCCACGAAGTCGAATCCAAAGTTACCGGCGCAGACATTCTTATGAAGCCTGCTGCTCCAGGTACTGGTATTATCGCTGGTGGTGTAGTACGTTCTATTATCGGTCTTACCGGTGTAAAGAACTTGATTTCCAAGTCACTCGGCAGCACCAATAAAGTTAACATCGCTTATGCAGTCATTGAAGGTTTAAGAGCCCAGGTTCCTAGAAAAGAATGGGAAACCACCAAACTAAAAGGTTCCGAAAAACCTGCCAAAGCTAAGGCAGAAAAGCCAGAAAAAACTACGAAAAAAGTAGCAAAAACTGCCACTAAGGCTGCAGCAAAAACTACCACCAAAAAGGTAGCAAAGAAAACCTCTAAAAAGGAGGATAAATAATGAAGTACAATGAACTAGTCGTTGAGAAAAACGCACGCCCATCTAGAAAGGGCCGTGGTATTTCCGCCGGACAGGGAAAAACCGCCGGTCGTGGTACTAAAGGTCAAAAGGCTCGTACTGGTCATCGTAAGATGCCAGCCGGCTTCATGGGTGGTCAGCGCGCTATTATGCAAGCTGTACCAAAACTCAAAGGTTTTAAATCTTTACAGAACAAAGCAGAAGTTGTCTATACCGATAGACTAAACGATCTATCCGGTGACGTTGACAACGCAAAGCTCTACGAAGCAGGCCTAATTAAGAGCCCATACAACAAAGTAAAGGTTATTACTCGCGGCGAACTCACTGCAAAGATTAACCTTTCTACTCAATTTGCCTCAAAAACCGCAATTGACGCTATCAAAAAAGCCGGCGGCAAATTCGTAAAGGTTGCTGTTCCTACTCGCTCCACGAGAGAAGATAGTAGAAAAGGCAGCTCCAAAGAGAACTAAATATTAGCTCCCTAGCAAAAAAGTCCCCTAAAAAGGGGCTTTTTTGTTCCACTTTTCTCTTATCTATGCTATTATAGATGAAGTAAGAAGAGTTACCTATGCATTTCAAGACTATTTTTAAATCAATGAAGAATAAAGATATGCTGAAGCGCATCTTAATTGTGCTTGGCATCGTAGTAGTGTATCGTTTTCTAGCTCACGTCCCTGTCCCTATTGGTGACTCTGCTACTTTCAAAGAAGCCGTAGAAAACTTACTAGCAAAGTCCGATTTTTCTAGCTTCTTAAATCTAGTTTCCGGTGGCGGCTTAACCTCACTTTCAATTATTCTTGTCGGCCTTTCACCATTTATCACCTCCTCTATCGTTGTCCAGCTCATCACTAAAGCTGTACCAAAACTTGAAGAATTATCCCAAGACGGCGAAGCCGGTAGGCGTAAGATTAACCAATGGACTCGTATGCTTACCGTTCCTCTGGCTATTGTACAATCTATTACTTATATCTTCATCCTACGTCAGACTGCCATGGCTAATACTGCTTCCACAGTAGATCTAAACGCTACCCAATGGATTCTCGCCGTTACAGCCATGACCGCAGGTTCCATCATCTTAATGTGGCTTGGCGAACTTATCTCCGAGCAAGGCATCGGCAATGGCATCTCTATGATTATTTTCGCCTCAATTATCTCCCAATTCCCAAATACCTTTGCCTCTCTCTGGTCTAGCCTATTTGATACATCAGCTGGCAGCCTCAGTCTCTTTGGCTGGTTTAACCTACCGGTTAACCCGACGGTATTCTGGGTTATGATCGGATTCGTAGTAGCACTTATTGTCGTAATCTATCTACTAGTTAAACTTAACGAGGCGCAGCGTATTATTACAATTAACTACGCTAAACGCGTCCATGGCAACAGCTCCTATGGCGGTATCAAATCTATTCTCCCGATCAAGCTTATCGCTGCCGGTGTCGTCCCAGTCATCTTCGCGACTTCTTTCTTAGCACTTCCAGCACTCATTGGACAACTCATCGTCACTCTTAACCCGGGCAATGAATTTGCCACTAACATGATTAACATCTTTACCGCACCTTCCGCCTCTAACTTCAGCACCCAATATCCAAACGGTATCACAGGCCAATGGTTTGTCTATCCAGCCATGTATTTCGTCCTAGTAGTCGCATTTACATATTTCTACACGTCAATCATCTTCAACACTAACGAAATTGCCGACAACCTACAAAAACAAGGCGGTTTCATTGAAGGCGTTCGCCCTGGACAAACTACCGCAAAATACCTAAGTAGTGTCGTTAATCGACTTAATCTCCTAGGCTCGCTTGCCCTCGGCCTAATTGCAATGCTGCCATTCCTTACTGATTACATCTTTATCTTGACGCTCGGCTACCCAATTGGGTTATCTTTGTCTGGTACAGGTCTTCTTATCGTAGTGACGGTGGCACTCGAAAGCCTCCGCCAGCTCGACTCCCGTGCGTTAATGATAACTTACGACGATTATAAATAATGAGCCTTAAGTTTGACTGGAAGAAAAATCTTCCAAAAATCATCTGGTGCGCCATACTGCTTATCCTTGTATTATGCCTTATAAAAATTAAAGTATGGGAAGATCACTACTATTCCGAAAAAGAAGGTAGCACTCGCGCCATTGCCATTACAACTACTAACGCACCTGTAAATACCGCCGAAGATGTCAACGAAGAAGATATCACGGAAAAAGACAAGCAATCCTGGCGCGTCGCCGCCGATCGTCCACGCTTTCTCTCTATTGATAAACTCGGCATCGATCGCGCCCGCGTTCTCGAAATCGGTGTCAATAACGAAAGTCGGCTCCAAACACCAGCTAGTATCTTTGATGTGGGCTGGTACCGTACGTCCGGCAAACCTGGGCAGGGAAACGTCATGTTGCTCGACGGACATAATGGTGGTCCAACCAAAGAAGGTGTATTTAAACATCTTCCAGAACTCGTCGCAGGCGACATTGTCGTCATCGAACGCGGCGATGGTAAATTCTTCCGCTATCAAGTCGTAGAAAACGAAGAAGTCCCGCTAAACGAAGCCGATTCCAAAATGGATAAAATGCTAAAACCCGTCGTCCCAGGCAAAGAAGGTTTATCTATCATTACCTGTACTGGAGCTTGGTCACAAGTCCAACAGACTTATCTGTCTCGTCAATTCCTTCGCGCCACCCTTATCGAAGAAAGCACCAACTATCAAACTACCGAACTCAAAAACGAGCTAAAAGAGCAACGTGAAGCCAAAGAAAAAGAACAAGAGCAAGCAAAGGAATAGTCATAAAAAAATGCAAATCCCGCTTGCGCTTAGCAAAAACCTTATGCTATAATAATTCTATGCAATGCTCTAATTGGGCGCTAGTGAGATGAGATATATTGTAAGGAGGAAAAATATGACGCAACATCTCGGGGGAAGGAGATTTACTAGGAAGAAAGCTGGGCTTAGACAGTCACAAACTTCTTATAGGTTATTCATGTGTGTAATCCCAGTCTGTAGTTTTGCATTCCTAGCAGCAATTTTTGCTGCTTCTATTTTTGCGCCAGTTAATACTTCTAACGCTGCAGAAACTACCGTTACGGCAAACGTCACCTACGGTGGATACAGCGTAAATCTCACCGCTGCGGGAAGCGTAGCCCTCGCACTTAATGCTAGCAGAGACGGCGTCATGACTGTTGGCACATCAAGTATCTCTATCTCTACCTCCTCTCCTAACGGCTATAAGCTCTATCTAGGT
>JAZLDZ010000018.1:0-7427 GCA_045615025.1 Candidatus Nanosyncoccus sp.
CCGCCAATATCCATGCGGTTGCCTTTGTGCTTAACAGTACGGGAAATACCGCCAATTTCGTTAGTTGCTTCAAGAATAGTAACATCATAGTCCTTACTATTTTTAAGCAGTTGATATCCTGCGGTCAAACCGGCAGGCCCACCACCAATAATAATGACTTTCTTTTTCGACATATATGACTCCACTAGTTTTAGTTATTATATCATAGGTTACAATTAATCAGCGCCAAACCAGTGCTTCTGCAAAGTTTTTTCTATCCTTCTGATTTGACTCTTGGTCTTGTCGTCGGCAAGATTGTGCGCCAATACATATTGATGAATCTTTTGCATTTCAAGAAAACGCTTTTTTAAATCAGTATTTTTAGTGACACTATTTGAATGGAGACGATGAAGATTTAAAACTTTTCTACTGTAGGCGATTTTGCCGGTTTCGAAAATTTTGATATAGAAGAACCAGTCGCCAGAAAGATGATATTCTTTGGCTTCGTCTAGAAAATCGACTAGGCGAGATTGGTTTTTAAAAATGACAGCAGATACATTAGGAATAGTGTTGTAGACCAAAATGTTGCGACGGAATCTATCTTTAATTTTTCTTAGATTGTCTTTTAGGATTGTACGACCAGCATTGTTAACGAAACGAGAATTAGCACAGGCTAGAACTACGTCCTTTTCTGCTAGCATTTTCATGGTGACAGTCAAAAGATTTGGCATGGCGCTATCATCAAGCTCGGCAATCCAAATATAGTCAGAAGTAGCTAGTTTAATTCCCTTTTGCCACTGAGAAAAAACATTGCCAGAATTAGTTTCATTAACTAAAATCTTAATTTTTAAATCTGGGCAACGCTTTTTAATTTCTGGGTATTTTTCCTTGATTATTTCGATGCTATTATCGGTGGAGGCATCGTCAAGAATGATTAACTCAGAAATTGGATAAGTCTGGTCTAATATTTCGTCAATGCGACTAGAAAGATAGTGGCCGTAATTATAGTTTGGCAAAATAACCGAAACGGTTTTATTTTGTGAAGAAGTCATAAGACTCCTCAATTTCTGTTAGGCAGGCATCTGGAGAATAAGTACTCAAACAATAGTCGTAGGCGCGGTCAGCGACTTTTTGACGTAAATTAGTGTCTTGATATAACCCCTCGAGAGTATCATACCATTCGCCTGGACGACAAAGAAAACCAGTCTCGCCAGGTTTGATGGCTTTCTTAAATGCAAAAGTTGGCGAAGCAATAGTCGGAGTCTTAACGAGGGCTGCCTCGTAAAACTTGAGATCGGATTTACAGTTTGCGAAAATGTTGTCGTCGAGCGGAGCAAGATTAACGTCAACCGTAGATACGAGCTTTTCTAGAGTTAGAAAATCAACCATTGGAGAAAATTCGATTTGTCCAGATTGTAGATATTTTTCTGCGGAGGGTGGAAGTTGCAGCAAGCCAACGATTTTTAATTTTGCATCTTTGTGGCTGTCTAGAAAATCTAGTAGTTCTGGAAAGACAACTTCGAAATCCGTGACGTGAGTATGTGAGCCGCTAAAATAACCGATTGTGAATGCTTGGTGGTTTGTAATATTTTTTTCTTTAAGAAGTGATTCAGAATAATTAATCTGCTCTTTATTTAAAAAGTTTTTGATGACACGATAGGGCTTCTTATTATGCGCTTCGGAAAGTTTGTGGCCAAGATATTCATTGGTGACGATGAAACCATCAGCAAGATAGGAGATGAGTTCATAGTGTGCACAAGTATTGATCCAGTATTCCTGATCGACAAAATCGGGAGAGATTAGATTAAAGGCATCCTTAATATAATATGTACCACAGATGCAATCATCTAAATCTTGCAGTACTTTAGCCCCGCCCTTTCTTGCTAAGAAAGCAAGTTCATCAAGTTTGGGACTCCACGTAGTGATGCGCCCAAAAATAAGTAGATCAGCTTTTTCTACAAGTTTAAATACTGCATCTAGTTCAGTAGTAAAGAAATAGATTAGCTGCCAGGATTCGCTAGATTTGGTAGCTTGATAAATATTGTAACCACGATAGCGGAAAGATGAGGCCTTGTTTTCGTCGGGATACAGCATGAGAGCAATTTTCTTCCCGGATTCTTTAGCGGAAAGCAGTTCGGCTTTCCGAGTTTCTAGTGGGATATCCCAAGGAGAGCTGTTGTACTTATTGTCTTTCATAGTTTTTTATCCATTCTTTAAGGTTTGCAGCTTCGGTTTCGGTAAAAATATAATCATTTTTTGAGATATCGAGCCGGCGAACTGGGCTAGAAAGACGAGAAGCTAGGTCGGTATAAAAACTATAGTTTTCTGGAACGGTAAGTTTATGTGTTCTAGCAAAATCTAAAAAATCTCGTGGGTTGATTAGACTATTTCTAGAAATAATACGTAGCGCAAAGTGATGTTCTGCGGCAAAATTCGTTGCGTTAATTAAAAAGTTGCTAGTTTCCTTTTCTTCTAATGCCTGCTTGGAGATTTTTTTAAATACAATATTCAAGCGGTCTGGGCCAGAATTGACATAAATAATCTTAGGAATGCTATTGTTCGAGACGGCCGTTTCGTGAGCGGCGATGGCGTCCTGTTCTTTCTGACGACGTAATTTGGCAGCATCAAAACTATGACAAAAAACACTAGCGAAGTCGTAGATGCCGCGTAAATTCTTCTTAGCAAAACTTTTTAGACCGTTAGAATCATTCATATGATACATTTATATTTTAGCATGGAACAGATGATTATGGTATAATATATTGTATGTTTGTAGAGGGAGATAGCAAGAGAAGTCTTTTGGCTAAGAAAGAAGAAGAAAACAAATACTGCGTTTCTGGATATAGTATTGCGCTTGATAACAAAAATGACAGCCATGCAATTATTGTAGGTGCCGCAAAGAAAGCAAAAAATGTTTTAGATGTGGGGTGTGGGGCTGGCTATATTGGCAAAAACTTAAAGCTACTCGGTGCTAAAAAAGTTGATGGAATAGAAATTGATGAAGAGGCCAGAAAGTGCGCAAAGAAAATCTATGACAATGTATATGATTTTTCGATTGACACATGTAACACGTCTCGAGAATATAAAAAATTCCTAGATAATAACGATAGGTATGATTGTATTATTTTTGCAGACGTACTGGAGCATTTAACCGACCCTGGACAAACACTAGCAGACTTTTCAAAGAAGTTAACAAAGGACGGCAAGATATTAGTTAGTATCCCAAATATTGCAAATTCAGTGGTGATTATGGGACTAATCGACCAGAGATTTAATTATACTAGAACGGGGATTTTAGATAGTACACATTTAAGATTTTTTACGGAAAATTCTTTTTATGATTTTTTGGATAACGTGAATGAGGCGTACGGATTAAAGTTGCAGGCAAAAATAATTGCCCATACTTTCTCAAGGGATGAATCGATTGACGATTCATTATTTAATAAATTATTTGGAGATGAGATTTATATATTCCAGAATATCTTTGAGATAACTCAGGTTAATAATCCAAAGCAGCCAAGAAAGAAAAGAAGTAACTACCAAAAGCTAAACAATTACGTAGCGAAGCTAGAAAAAGAATATCGGGACACGGCAGCAGAATTGCAGAAAAAAGATAAGATAATCGCAGATCTACAAAACAGCACAAGTTGGAAAATTACAGCACCACTACGCAAAGTCAGTAAGATAACAAAGAAAGGAGCAGCATGAAAAAGGTCAGTATAATTATCCCGGTTTACAACGTAGACGAAGATCGCTTCAAAAGAACGCTTAGTTCCCTAGTGAAGCAAGATTGCAAAGATTTTGAGGTTTGTATTTCTGATGGTGGAACGAAAAAAATCAAAAATATCGTTGATGAATTTGCGGGCAAACTAGACATCAAATATTCATCTGCTCGAAAAAAATTAGGTATTTCTGAAAATACGAATGCTGCATTAGAATTAACGACTGGGGAGTATGTGGGATTTTTGGACCATGACGATTTATTAGCGCCAACAGCGGTAAAAGACAGTCTTGAGAAACTAAGTGAAGGATTCGATGTAGTTTATTCTGACGAAGATATAGTTGATGATAGCGGTAAGGCGTTAAATAAACTGTTTAAGCCAGACTTTAGTCCAGATTTGCTTTATGCTCAGAATTATATTTGTCATTTTTTGGTAGTGGATAGGAAAGTTGCAAAAGAAGTTGGAGAGTTTAATTCAGAGTATGATGGAGCACAGGATTATGATTATATTTTAAGGATAACGGAAAAAACCAAGAGAATTGGACATGTACAGAAAATTCTTTACCACTGGCTATCTACGGAAGAATCGACTTCAACAAATA
This sequence comes from Candidatus Nanosyncoccus sp., assembly GCA_045615025.1. Lineage (GTDB taxonomy): Bacteria > Patescibacteriota > Saccharimonadia > Saccharimonadales > Saccharimonadaceae > Nanosyncoccus. Next base: position 4,303 of record JAZLDZ010000018.1, read on the forward strand.
GCGACGCAAAGCCTTATGCACAGACAGCTGGATTAAAAGCATTGGACGCGCACCTAAAACGAGTCTACGGTAAGCAAGCTGAGGCAGTGGAAACTGATAATCTTTTTGTTTATCAGCCGAGATATCACAACTTAAAAAATCAAAAAGTCGACATCATTATCCCAATGCGAGACAAGTGGATTTTAAGCGATGCTTGTGTATCAAGTATTCTAAAAAAGACGAAATACAAGAACTATCAAATTACGCTTATCGACAATGGTAGTGAGGAAGCTATTACTAAAAAATGGTTGAATGAAATAGCAAAAGCAGACAAGCGTATTAGGATTTTGTCGGCGGATTTTGAATTTAACTGGTCAAAACTGCAGAATTTTGGAATCAAGAATTCTGATGCTGATTTGTTTATCTTTCTCAACAATGACACAATCGTCGTGGACGAAAATTGGCTAGAAATACTAGGCGAACAAGCAGTGCGTCCCGGAATTGGTGTAGTCGGACCACTACTTCTATACGAAGATGGAACGATTCAGCATGCTGGAGTAGTAATCGGACTAGGGGGATTTGCGGACCATATTTATAAGGGCGCACCAGCAGTGCATGCGGGGGTGAACTTTATTTCGCCAATGGTGCAAAGAGACGTATTGGCGGTGACGGGTGCTTGCATGGCAATTTCACGAGAAACCATAGACAAGATTGGCTTATTTGACGAGAAGTTTTTGATTTGCGGAAGCGATGTAGAAATGTGTATTCGGGCTTATGAAATGGGTCTCTATAATGTCTATACGCCAAATACGGAACTAGCGCATCTAGAGTCAAAGTCTCGTTCATCAAAGATTCCAGATGTTGATTTTAGACTGTCGAGATTAACCTATCAGAAATATTGGGACAATGGCGATCCGTTTTATAATAGTAATTTAAATTACAATTTCTTAGTACCATTCGAAGCGCCAAAAGGATATAATGCTAGCAAGAAGACAAAACTAAAGAAAAGTATAAAGCGTTCTACAGTAGTTCGAAAAACTTACAGTGGGATGAGAACGGCACTGAAAGGTAGTCGTGTGGCGGTGAAAGTCTATCGAAAACTGCGTGGCGTTAAAAGCGTCGTAGGGGCAGAGAGTCGCCATGAAAAAGTCCCGTCGGAAGATTTTAAAGTATCGGAAATTAAGGAAATTGACGCAGTAAAGACTGAGCCAGTTTCGGAAAAAATTAGAATTAATTTATTAGTTCCCTCTCTAAACCAAGAGCATGTGTTCGGTGGGATTGCAACAGCATTAAAATTCTTTGACCAATTTAGCGAAGAGCAATTTGATAAACGTTTAGTAGTGACAGATATGCCACTAAGACAAAAATCTTTAAGTGAGAAATACTCAGACTACGCCTTTGTAAAAAACGGGGAGAAATCGTCAGAGGCCTTGCAGATTGTAGAGATTGCCGATCCTAAAGATTGCAAAATCGCAATATCGGAAAAAGATGTATTTATCGCGACTGCTTGGTGGACGGCGTATAGTATAGCTCCACTAATTGAATGGCAAAAGTCAGAGTATAAACTAAAACAAGCAAAGCCGCTGATTTATCTAATCCAAGATTTTGAGCCTGGTTTTTATAACTGGTCAAGTAGGTACGTTTCTGCAGAGAGGACTTATCAGCTCGAGATACCAACAATTGCAGTATTTAATTCTAAAGAGCTTAAGGAGTTCTTTGATAAACGTGACTATCATTTTGAAAAAGAATATCATTTCGACCCGATTCTGAATGATAAACTAAAACAACATCTAATGAACGACGAAGAGATGCCTAGAAAAAAGCAGATTATTGTGTATGGACGTCCTGGAACACCAAGAAATGCTTTTGAGATCGTAGTCGATGCGCTAAGAAGGACTTTTAAAGACAGAAAGGACGCGGGTGATTGGAAGTTCTTGTCAATGGGAGAAGACCACGCAGACGCAGTCATTAAAGGCTCGGCGCATTTAGTATCGGTTGGAAAGTTAACGCTGGATAATTATGCAAAGACGATGGAAGAATCGTATCTTGCTGTGTCTTTGATGGTCTCACCACATCCAAGCTATCCACCGCTAGAAATGTCGTCGTTTGGCGTAAGGGTAATTACGAATCAATACGGCAATAAGGACCTTGGCAAGTTTAATGACAATATTATCTCCGTAAAAAGCTGCGATCCAGTCATAATTGAAAAAGAATTAACAAAATACGTGGACGGATTCGATAAGTATTCTAAGACGGCAAAAAAGCATATTAATAAAGATTACGTCAATGCATCGGATCAATTTGGGCCGATTGTAAAAGATATTGTAAAGAACCTTTAACGGTTTTAGCGGTAAACGATACCGGTCTGGCTGGCTCTTTGGTCATAGAGAATAGTACCATGCTCATAGTCTTGAGTATACATTTTAGTGTCGGAATGATAGACAATGTTACCAGTCGGGAAGCCAAGGCGGCCGCTCTCAAAGCCTTGTCCCGCCCAAATTTCGCGGATCTTCCCCTGCGAAACATAGTAGCCAGTCTTATCTTTACCGACAATAAAGCCTTTCTCGTACTGTTGCCATGAGATGCCGGTACTAGCATTTGTTTCGATATTGCCGACCGGGAATCCTAGACTGCCGCCTTCGAAACCTTGTTTTGCCCAGGCTTCGCGGATCTTCCCCTGCGAAACATAGTAGCCAGTCTTATCTTTACCGACAATAAAGCCTTTCTCGTACTGTTGGTAAGTGATGCCAGTGGTCGGGTTTGATTCGATTTCTCCGGTTGGGAAACCAAGGACGCCAGATTCAAGGCCAAGCTTAATCCAAGTATCGCGAATCTTGCCCATGGAGATATGATAACCAGTTTTTTCATTGCCGACAATAAAGCCTTTCTCGTACTGTTGCCAATAAATACCTGTAGAGAGGTTGCTGCTAATGTTGCCTACAGCCTTGCCGAGTTTGGATTCGCCAGAAACTTTTTCGTAGGTTTTCTCGATGCCTTCTGTAGCACGAGCAAGCGGAACACTAGCACGAGAATCGCCGAACCAGTCGTTATAAAGTAGCCAGAAGTTGCGGTTACCGTAGGCAGAACAGCCATCGCCCAAGCCATAGCCAGCATTAAGTGCGGCGTTGTTTGGGGTGTATGGGGTA